>DURM01000009.1 GCA_012837335.1 Bacillota bacterium | reverse complement strand
TAACCAACCCCCATATGCCTTGATCATCCTGATAATTTCATTCTGCTTGTAGCAAACTCCATGATTCGCTCCTGAGTTGCTTCGCTCTGGAGCAGTTCTCCGGTAATCCGGCCTTCACACATGACAACAATTCTGTGACTCATGCGGAGAATTTCCGGAAGCTCGGAGGAGATCATGATTATTGCTTTTCCTTCAGCAGCCAAATCATTTAACAGCTTGTAAATCTCACTTTTGGCTCCAACATCAATACCTCGTGTTGGTTCATCAAAGATCAGAATGTCACAATTCTTCACAAGCCATTTGCCGATAACCACTTTCTGCTGGTTACCGCCAGAGAGATTTTTTACCTTCTGCTTTATGCTCGGTGTTTTAATCTGCAGCTGATCCACAATGCTTTCTGCAGTTTCGGCAATTTTGTCAGTCTTTACCCATCCAGGAAAACTCAGATATTTTGGGAAATCTGCCATTACCACATTATTAGCTACATCCAAACCCAATACCAAACCGTATTGCTTACGGTCCTCTGATAAATATCCAATTCCGTTCGCTACCGCGTCCTGAGGACTGCGGATCCTTACTGCCTTGCCGTGGACCAAAATTTCGCCTGATTCAAGAGAGTCGGCGCCAAATATTAAGCGTGCAACCTCGGTCCGACCCGCCCCGACCAAACCTGCAAACCCGAGAATCTCTCCTTTTTTAACACTGAAGCTGACATCGTGAACCCGCCTGCTTTTCAGATTTCTAACTTCGAGCAGAATCTCATTGGAGTCGTCATCAGAGATTTCTGCTGCAGTGTGATATACTTCTCTTCCCACCATCATCTTGATAATCTGACTGATTTCAGTGTCTGCCGTGGAAACGGTGTCAATGTAACAGCCATCCCGCATGACGGTAACTCGATCTGAAATCTGTTTCAATTCTTCGAGACGGTGGGAGATATAGATAATACCAACACCTTGATCACGCAGCTTTCTGATGATGCGGAACAAATCATCAATTTCATTGTCGGTTAGTGCGGCTGTCGGCTCATCCATAATCAGCACTTCGGAATTAAATGACAGCGCTTTGATAATCTCCACCATCTGCTGCATGGCAACAGTTAATTCAGAAACTCTGGTACGCGGATCTAAATCGAGGTTGATCATCTCCAGCAGTTCTCTGGTCTTTCTATTAATCTCGGCATCATCTAAAAATCCGGGAATGCGAGCCCGCGGCTCTCGGCCGATAAATACATTCTCCGCAATTGTAAGGTGCGGCATTAGATTGAACTCCTGGAAAATGATGCTGATACCTAGTTCCTGCGCTGCACGAGGGTTAGGTATGTGCACTTCTCGACCTTTGCAAAAAATCCGCCCCGCGTCCGGTCGGACCACTCCAGTTAAAACCTTAACCAGAGTCGACTTACCCGCTCCGTTTTCACCGACTAAAGCGTGGACTTCACCGGCTTTCAGCTCAAACTTGCACTGATTTAAAGCCTGGACACCGGGAAATGCCTTGTCTATTCCTTCCATCAACACCAGGGTGTCACTCATACGTACCCCCCTCCTATCACTAAACTCCAAATTAAGTCATTTGTATGGTAATTAATTCAATTGGAATTTGAAAAAACCTCCTAGCTTTGGCAAATTTATTAATTTAATTTTATGTTAGTTATAGTTAGGTTAATTATATTGCCACAAAAAAAGGATCATGCATATTCTGCATGATCCATCACACCACGATCAAACTTTTTTTCCCCACACTGCAGTACCAAACTGGTCCATCCCTGTTAAACAAAGAGTTGGTTCATTTTCCTGCCAATCCCAAGCCGGAGTTACCATTAAGATTTCTTCGAAGCTTCCATAAGATATTTTAATCATGTACTCATCAATCTGATTCCATTTACCCTTTAAAGAACAGCAGCGAAACTCTCCATTTTCCGAAAGAGTCATGGGGACCGATGTGATCACACCTTGCGGTACTTGAGGCCTCAATTTAATCCGCTCATAATCTCCGACAATCCATTTTTTGTCAACCGACTGGATTCGCTCTCCCGCGTAGCACTGCGGGTTAATGACAGGCCAGCCATTGAGCCAATACATCTGGTAAATATGCATTGTAGAAATCTGCCGTTCGGTAAAATCATGTTCTCTTACGTGGCAGACTAAGTACCACCTGCCGTCGGCGTCACGCAAAACAGAATTGTGTCCGGGAGCCATCCACCCCGGACCGCTGTTGAAACGATACCCAGCCGCTATCATGCAACCAACTGCATTAGTATCATCGTCTAGATCGGTTAAGTCTCGCCCATTATGATCCAGGTAAGGACCAGTTATGGATTTACTTCTGCCAACCCGGATATTATAATCGCTGGCAAGTGAACCATAGGAGACAAAGAGATAGTAATACTCTGTGTCAGGATTATAAATTATGTATGGTCCTTCAATTGCGCAGTCGGTCCATTCCGGTCTTCTAGCAATGCACTTTCCGATTCCCTGCTCAGCTGCCAAACCTGTCTCCGGATCCAGCTTAATAATGTGGCAGCCGCCCCAGAATGAA
This sequence comes from Bacillota bacterium, assembly GCA_012837335.1. NCBI lineage: Bacteria > Bacillati > Bacillota > Bacillota bacterium. The sequence goes on along the minus strand of DURM01000009.1, from coordinate 92,850 downwards.
CCGTACGCCATATAATGCTCTCCCGTTTCATGGTCAACCACAGGATTTGCATCAATAGCGTTGACAGTCAGTTGATCATTGGTTTTGAGCACTATTCCTCTAGGAACAAATGGTCCTTCGGGATTATCAGCCACTGCTAGAAAGATATTGGACTGGCGCACACCCCAGGTTGAATTTGAACAGTACAGCCGATACTCACTATCCACCTTAATTATATCGGGGGCCCAGATCGCATTGCCGCCTACCCATTCAACCGCTTCGGGCGGAGGATTTTCCACTACTCTACCGATATTTTCCCAGGTAATTAAATCTTGGGATCTTCTGGCAATGGCACCGGTGCAGTAGGTGTAATATACTCCTGACTCCGGATCCCGAAATATTGCCGGATCGTGGGAGCCCCAGAGACTATATTTATCGGTACTGCGCCTACGCTCGCCTTTTGCTATTTTTGGCTTTGGAGCCGGTTTTGGCGGTTTACCTGGAAAGATTATACTGCAGTTTTCAAATACGGCCATCTGTCTCCTCCTTTTGGATTTAAGCCTCAGCTCTACCGCTGACAAATCCTGCAAACTCGTTAAAAGCAGTTCCGATCACTTTCTTCATTAACACGGTAACAGTATCACCGCGGAATACCAGCTGAATCGTAATCATGCCGATTTCTTCATCAATAACATGGCTTTTAATTATCAAGGTATCGGAAGCAATCCAAGCAGCGGAAGTGGCGCAGCGATACTGGTAGTGAGGAAAAGAACTCTCCACCAGTCTTTCTAGCCCGAAGGCAAGTTCTTGATTGCCACTGCGGTTTGTAAAATTCAATTTGCCCAGCTCCCCATTGATTTCCAAACGCAGCTGTCTTAAGCCTAGTGGATTCTCTTCAAAAAGATAATTCCTAAAATTAACCCCATCTGGAACAGATGCACCTTCGATACCAGTCAAAGGTTGAATCTGATTGCTGTTAATTAGTGCCTGGAGTTTGGCATGCGCATCTAGGTTGGGAGGCAGCGGTTGATCCGATAGATTATTTAAAACATGATTAAAAAACGCATCATAGATAGCGGGTACACCGGTAGGATGCTCCTGAGTGTCAGCAGTAGTGACTAGAAGCAGATCATGTTCAGGAAAACAGACTGCAAGCTGTCCACCCATGCCAAACATCGCATAGCCGTTATTGCGAGTCCGCCAGAATTGATATCCGTACCCCTGCCTTTCGTCCAGATTACCGCCACGGACTGAAGTGTCGATTTGTCTGCTTGTGGCATCTTTAATAAACTCCCGCGGCAGATACTGCTTACCTCGATACTCTCCCTCCCGCAGCACTATCCAAGCCACTTTTGCTAAGTCAATGGGACGAGCCATCAAGCCGGAGCCGCCTTGGGCAATCCCCATGGGATCAGGTACAATGTAAGCGTCTTTTGAAAAACCTATTTCATCGAGGAACTTAACCCGCAAATAATCTAACATTGGCATGCCCGACAGCTTTTCGACCAGAGCTGCCAAGGTATGGCTTGATGAAGTATCATAGGAAAAAACCGCACCAGGCAGATGGCTGGGTTCAACTAGAAAAAAAGCCTTAACCCAGTCAGGATCAGAGCTGTTTTTGAAGGCAGTGCGGGCGTGGGCTGTAGCCATTTTCAGCATATCCCGGATTGTGATTTCTGCAATATAGGGGTGAATCTGGTCCGGAAGTTTTTCCGGAAAATGGTCAATAATTCGATCATCCAAAGTAAGCTTGCCTTCGCTTTCCAGCAAACCGATAGCTAGAGCTGTAAAGCTCTTGGTTACTGAGAACATCCGATGCAGAGTGTCCCGTTGATAAGGGGAATAGTAAGTTTCTGTTACAATTTTGCCGTGCCGCACAATGATGATGCTGTGCATCGCGATCTGCTTCTCTGCTAACTGATTCATAAAATTGATAATGCCCTGCGATGGAATTCCTACAACCTCCGGAGCCGCTTCCACAAAGAATTGGTCCATACTAGTTCCTCCTTCACATCCATTTGCCTGCTTAATATATTCAGGGTATTTCCCGCATCTCCTTTACCTGCACAGCTAAAAAAACAACCTCCAGCTGTCATTCTGGAGGTTGCCGTTCATCTCTATCTCTGCCGGTGAAAGCCAGCTTCTCATAATGCTTATATAATGAATGAAATGCGCCGCTGTAATTATCATGCCACGGTTTGCGCTTACCGCAGAAATGCAGGATAACTGTATTGTTGATAATGTAATCCATGTCAATGCGCCGTTTTGAGATAATGCGTCGATAGCGATAATAGCGAACATCATAATTATATAAAAACTCATCTAGTTTCTTGATCTCCTGAGAATAGAGGGAATTAAGGATATCTTGGTCGGGAAGAATTAGGGTGTTTTTGTGCTTTCTGACAAAATCGTAAATTTCCTGTTCATTAACCTTTTCCCGCAGTAAATCAAGATTCATCAGCAGAACACCGGAATTGAAATATGCTTCGATATCATACTCCCAGAATCTCAGCTTGTTTATTTCTTTCGCAAGCAGTATGTCATGGTAGGCAGCGGCGTACATCCAGCCTGATAAATTAGTATGATAAAGTTCACAAATGGGATTGATCACAAGGATATCTGGATCTAGGTATAAAACTCTGTTAAGTTCTGAAGGAAGATAGCGATACGCCAGCAGTCGATAATACATCTCTTTAGTGTAATGCTTCACGGTGGGAGCTTTATTGAAGCATTCATCGCTGATTTTAACCTCCGAAAGACTGTGACCGCAGCGGTCAACATACACCTCAATCTCACTTACCTCGACAGGATTTAAGCGGGAATGCATTAAAAATATCCGAAAATTCTCATCCGGATTGCTGACAAATAAAGATTTAAGCATTACCTTTAAAGGCTTAATATAATTGGCGTCGATGGTAACGAGAATATTCAATTGTGTCACCGGAGATCACATTCCTTTCTGTTGCGACACATTACACCCTACAGCTGCTTTCTGCCTTTACGCAAATACAGAATTCCCAGTGTATCCGGTCCGCAGTGGCATGTAATCGTACTGCCTGCTTCAGTGACTATTATTTCTTCAAAGTCTGCATACGTTTTCACGGTATCTTTTACTTTCTGGATAATCTGCTCAGAGCACAGACAGTGAGTGATGAAAACTCTCGAGTAATCAATTTCATCCTTGTCTGCCAAGCGGTCCTTTACATATAGCTCGAGGCTGCGCTCAAAACTGCCGCGGTATTTCTTGCCCACTACCATTTCTCCATCAACAACTTCGATGCATGGCTTAATCTTCAAAAGTCTAGCTCCAAATGCTTCTAACCCGGAGCAGCGGCCGCCCTTATAGAGATAGTCCAACTTGCTGATTACAAAACTCGCGTCTACTCTAGGTATCAGTTCTTCCAACTTGCTGCAGATTTCTGGAGCAGACAGCCCTTGCTCTGCCATCAGAGCCGCTTCGTAAACTACATGACCATGGCCTGTAGATAAGTTTTGGGAGTCAATGACATAAACATTATCGAACTCCTGAGCGGCTATATTTGCATTTTGATAGCAGGATGAAAACTGCGAACCGAGATTAATGTGGATCACAGCATCATACTTAGATGCCAGCTTGGAAAAGAATTCCTGGTATTCAAAAGCGTTTACCGCCGCCGTTTTGCATATCTGTCCTTCATTCTCTACCCGGTTGACAATACCTATGGGTGTGATATCAACTCCATCACGATAATCCTCAGTATCGACAACGACATGCAGCGGCACTATTTCAATACCGAATCTTTCCAATATCTCCGCTGATAAATCACAGGTGCTGTCTGCTGTAATTTTTATCATGTACTGTACACCTCTTTTACTTTGCATAGTCTTTTAATACTGTATTTATAATGATAATTCTCCGCTACTTTGGCTGTTTCCCCCCTTCCGCTGAATTTTCATTGCGCAGTAATATGTCGCTCCCACTAACTAGTGAGGAGGTGATAATTTGGAAAGAACGGATAAACGAGGCTTTCAGTTCATCTTCTGTCAAATGAGCAACAGCTTGATATTCATCACAGTAAGCTGCAAAATTAAAGAGAGGAATGAGCAGAAAGAAAAATCTAAACAGCTCTAGATCATCGGTATAAGTAAATTTTTCTTTGGTGCTGACAATGCTCTTGTACAGTTTGTTCTCACTGTCCCGAGTATAGTCCAGCATTTTGAATAAATCATTGCGGTCTTCGTTTTCCTTGAGCGATTCCAGCATAATGATCCGGATAATTTTCCGGTGCTCCAGCGCATAGTCAAGTACCTTTGCATAATACTTATTAATGCTGTCCATAAAGTATGCAGCCGCAGCTTGATCCGCAAAGTAGATCCGGTCAGGTTTGATGACCAAAGCTTCTGCTGCCGCCATTTTTTCAATCGTTGGGTAGATATAATCGATTGTGATACCGGCCACATTCTCAAGTAAAAATTGAACCAAATTGTCGAGGATGTCTGCTTTATTCTGGAAGTAATAATAAATCAGTGCTTTGTTTACCTCGGCTTTTCTGGCAATTTCACTTACGGTCGTTCCATCGAAACCTCTCTCGGAAAAAAGCTTAGCAGCCGCATTTAGGATTCTCTCTTTAGCTGTATTTTCACTATCACGCAAGAGATCTCCTCCTATTAACTAACCGGTTGTTTAATTAATTGTATATTATTACAGAATAGAAATCAAGTGAGCCGCTGGCGTTCTTCCTGCAGCTTCTTTACAATTGGAAGATCGGCAGAGGCAAAGTCATAGCGGCTCAGCTCCATCGGGTCAGCCCAGCAGATCTGACTGTGCGCTGTGGGCGTGATCTCTCCTGCCACCCATTCGGCCAGGAAAGATATCAGTCTAATCCGGCCTGATTCATCGGTGCTTTCACAAAAACGTTCTCCAACGTTAATCTCAATTCCTAGTTCCTCCCGAATTTCCCGCTTCAGGCATGCAGCTAAACTTTCACCCGATTCAACTTTTCCGCCGGGAAACTCCCATTTTCCTGCCAGGCTGCGACCTGGGGCCCGCCTGGCTATTAAGACTTGTCCTTCTTTCATGATTATCGCTGCCGTCACATCCATAAGTTTACTCCTCATTGTACAGCTTGGTGTTTTGAGCGCTCAATTTATCAGACCAAATCTGCAGTAAAATTTCCAGTTCTTCGCTGTAATCAGTCTTCTGCTCATCCCGATCATAATCTAACTGTTCTAGAATTTCAAACTTGAAGTTCTCCCGTCCATACTGCTGCCAATCCTGTTGAAGCTCCCGATTGGGGAAATTACCGAAATCCAGCTGGAACTTGGTGCGGTTGATTCTGCTTTTCAAATCCTGTACTGCTTCTAGATAGCACTTATTATTTTTCAAGCACTGCACCATAAAGATACCCATATCCGGCTTCATCTCTTTATAAAGCGCTTTCAGTTCTTTCTTTTTATTCATTGTCTTAATACCCCATCTCCTTCAAAATTCGAGCTAGGACCCGCAGTCTCTCACTAATCAGTTCATCATCGCTGCTTAAAGCTTGGTGAAAAAGCTGGATGTCTTCATCTAATTTCTCATTGTCAGTGCACACGGCTACTGTCATCGCATCCCCCTGAAGCCCAATCCGATCAATTGTCGGCTGGTTATCATCATAAAGTTTGGGAAAGCGGTAAGCGTTTTCGCGGAAATACTGCTGCGCACGACAGATCAAAATAGCCAGATCCAGCACTCTGTGAAGCGGCATCTCCTCTGACTGCCTCGACCATTTCTCCCCAGTATAGCGCCAAACTTTAGCCGAAATATCCACTTTTCCCCGGTCATTCCACTGAGCTAAACCTAAGGATAATCCCTTAGCATCTGAGATATAGGCGCTTCTGCCGTCAACTTTCTCGTAGTTTTCCGATACGATGACCGGCTTGTGCTTAAGTGTTGTTGGTATCTTCATTAGCTGTCCTCCGTTGTAAGTGATCAGATTTCATCTGTCCATTTTACTAGTCTAGTAATTTAGTAATTTACTAATGAGATCATACATCAAAGAAACCACAGTGTCAATAGAAAAACCTCAGCATCATCTCGCTGAGGTTTGAGTGTTTACGCTTCTTTTTCTATTCTGTTCAAAGTTAGCAGCACATCATTCACCGCATCTTTTACTCTTTCCACTTCCTGCAGGCTTTTATTGATGCGGCTTTGGGTCATCCAATCTGATACAACATTGTCGAAAACGATATCCATAAATTTATGAAAACCCGACATACTGATCTCACCATGAAAATGGATATTGATATCGCGAAGTTCCTTTTGAAGGATTTGCAGATCCCGCTGTACCTGGCGCAGTTCTCGCTGGGCATCATCCATCTTGCTGTGTTTGATTAAACCGGACAGCATGCCTCTGCCAAAAAGATCAACAATTCCCCAGTTTTTGGCACTCCTAAGCTGCCTCTCGATTCGATCCAGTGAATCCAGAACCCGCAGCGCTGCTACACGCGCTTCTGATACTTCTTTTTTTAAATCCATAGTTATCCCCCTCGCAGATCTTTAAATAACAAATACCTTTGCTGCTCCTGTTTTAACAGCGTTAAGTAAGTCACAGATGTTTTCCGCCGGACGCGGTAATTCCAGTCCTGCAAAAGTCTCAAGATACCCTACGTGATTATCACTGCCAGCAATTTTCAACAGATGGTAGTTATCTGCGTACTGGTCTGCTAAGGCATTTTCAAAATCAGTTCGGCAGCTGTTAATCACTTCCACAGCATCCACCTTGCGCGGCAAAAGTCTGATTAAATCGATATAATCAGCCTCGCGAAACGGATGGGCGTGAGCAATAAAGCCGCCGTGGTCGTGCACTAAATCACAGTAATGATTAATATGCAGCTCCATCACCTCGGGATGAGCCAGCAGCCATTCCGGATCCAATCCGTAGGTAAGCAGATCAGTGCCCCGAAAGGAATACTCCCATCCAAAAAACACCCTCATTCCCAAGCGCTGTCCTTCTTCATACGCTTTGTAATAACTGCGGCTGAACAGTTTAATCTGCTCATCCCAAGCTAAATCATGGGGTACTGTGGTATTACCGTTAAGGAAATGGTCAGTGATGCACAGACCGCTGTAACCTAAGTCTTTATAAGTTCTAACGAGTTTAACTGCGCTGATCTGCCCACATCTGCTCACTTCAGCTGTATGCGCATGCGTTTCATAGCGGTAAACTTTTTCCATTGGCCTTATTATATTATCCTTTCAATTACGTTGAGATTGGTACCAGTATCCTCCATCCGATAAATATGAGCTCTAGAACGGGGCATTTCAAACGGAGAATGGAGAATCAACATCAGCTCTCCCTTAAATGTTTGAAACAGCATACCGTGTCCACTGTCCTCATATACCAGGGGTTCCAGCTGTACCCACGGTCCCTCAAGCTTTCCGGTTTCAGAACGGGCAAGAGTCTGGACATAACCATCCCGATTATAGCTTGACCATAACATCAAAAGTTCATCTCGATAGGTACGGTAAAGCTGTGGTCCGTCAGTAACATAGATATACTCCCTTGCCTCCGGAACCCGCTCAGCATTGATCCACGGAGCATCCGAGCCTTTGAACAGATGGATCGGTTCCGCAATGGTACCTGCCAAATCCGGCTGCAGCTTTACAGCCTCCACCGTACCGTCTAAAATCTGCACCCACTCATGGCAGTACACCATCCAGGGCTGGTCAAACTCATCAACAAATAAAGTTCCGTCCAGTGTCATAAACTCCCCATGCGGATAAGGCTCATCAGTTTTTAAGAGCTTAAAAGGACCAAACAGCGAATCGCTGACTGCTATCACCGTACCCCGCCAATGGTTTAGTTCTCGGCTTTGAGGCGGCTGTTTCATAATCCGGTCGCGATTGTGCAGCGTAACAAACAAGTAATATCTACCCTGATACAAATGAACTTCCGGTGCCCAAGCTCCATGTTTGGGATTTGCCCAAATTCCATCTGGGATTTCAAACACAATCCGCGGCGGTTCCCAATTAATCAAATCAGTGCTGGTGTATACCTTGATTCCAAACCTGTCCAATTTATCTTCCGCCATTATTCGGGCGCTGTTGTATAAGTAATAAGTTTGTGTTTTTTCGCAGGCAAAAACAAATGGATCGTGCAGTGGAATTTCCTGCAGATGCAGTTTCCGGCTCATCTCTTACCCCTCCTCTGCATTATTCTTTAGGAAAATCTGGTTATTATCCTGCCATGAGCAGGAATTTTTAGTTCATAAACCAAAGAATTATCACCAAGACTGGAATATGAATAATACTCGCAAAGGAAGTGGCGGCATGGAAATCAACTTTGATGGCCATAAAATGATGAAGATTATCTATGATTTGGTAAACATACCCAGCCCCACAGGCTTTACTGACCAGATTCTCAAACAGCTCGAAGAATTTCTGGTTAAACTAGACCTGCCTGCCAAGCGCAACAACAAAGGCGGCTTGATTACAACCCTACCCGGTAAAAACGGGGATGCGCACCGCATGATCACCGCCCATGTCGATGCTCTGGGTGCGATGGTTAAGGAGATTAAAGCAAATGGCAGACTGAAACTGGCTCTGGTTGGCGGCAGCCGCTGGAACCACATTGAAGGTGAATACTGCCGCATCTTTTCTGCCAGCGGAAAAACATTCAGCGGTACAATCTTAATGCACCAAACCTCAGTGCATGTATACAAAGACGCAGGTACGGCCGAACGCAATAGTGATAACATGGAAGTGCGAATTGATGAGAAGGTAAAATCTGCGGAAGATGTCAAAAAGCTTGGCATCAGCGTTGGCGACTTTGTGGCTTTCGATCCCCGCGCTGAAATCACTGAAAGCGGCTTTATTAAATCACGCCATTTAGATGATAAAGCCAGCCCGTTGGAATCTTGTTATATCTGATTCAAGCTGTTCATGACAACAGAATCCAACTCCCTTATACCACCCATATTTTATTTTCTAACCATGAAGAAGTGGGCTACGGCGGTAACTCCAATATACCGGATGAAGTGGTTGAGTATCTGGCGGTTGATATGGGTGCTATTGGGGATGGCCTGACTGCGGATGAGTTTTCCGTTTCCATCTGCGCTATGGACTCATCAGGTCCATACAACTACCATCTACGGCAGCGTTTAGTTAAGTTAGCAGAACAGCACAAACTGAATTATAAAGTCGATATCTATCCTTATTATGGTTCTGACGCCAGCGCTGCACTGCGAGCCGGACACGACATTGTCCACGGACTGATCGACCCTGGAATTGATGCATCTCATGCCTTTGAACGAACCCATGTGGAAGCCCTGGTCAACACAGCAAAATTAGTCTATCACTACCTGCTTTCGTCAATGATCGGCAACTAACCGGAACCAAACGCGATTGAACCTGACTTAACCTGCGCCTAGGTTAGGTCAGGTTTATTTTTTTCGTCTCTGCATGCGGTACTGATCATATCTAGTTTTGATCTGTGGGTGCTCGGCGAAAAACTCGTTGAATATCTTAATAAACTCCAATGTAGACCGGCTGACATCATGCTCAATTAACTCGGTATCCTTTAACAGCATTTCTTCGATGCCCAAGTTGTGCAGAAACTCCTGGATAATCTCATGTCTCTGCAGTAAAAACTTCCCCAACTCCTTTCCCTGCTTCGACAGGCCAATCGTTCCATATTTTTCATAGGTTACTAATCCCAGCTCACTTAGTTTTTGAACAACCTTTGTCGCCGATGATGGGCGCACATTGAGGCGATCGGCAAGTTGATTGACCCGCGCAAATCCTGCTTCGGCGCAGATGCGATAAATCATTTCCAAATAATCCTCCATGCTTGGAGTCAGCACTCGATCCTCAGCATTTAACAGCTGATAGCCCCGCACCGTGTGAAAATTCTGCTCTGCACTCATGTCTCTTCAGCTCCCCTGATTTTTTGTGTAACAAGAAACATGACTCCTTCATACGCTAGATTGATAAAAAGTTTCCCACCACTAACTTATGGCAAGGGGCGTTGATCCATGAGTAATAATGAGCTGTCTCTCAATCTGCTTCCAATCAACCAGGTAGGAAAAGTAAGATACATTACTGCGAACAGCACAATTCGCAGCCGCCTGCTCGATTTAGGATTAATCAGCAATACAACCGTAAAAGCGCTGCAGAGAAGCCCGGCAGGGGATCCTACTGCTTATCAAATCCGGGGCACAGTGATTGCACTGCGCTCCGAAGATGCAGCCCACATCATTATCGATCCTATTAACTAAAGAGGTGAAAGCAATGAGCAAAATCATCGCCTTGGCTGGCAATCCCAATACAGGAAAAAGCACCATTTTCAACAGTCTGACTGGTTTAAACCAACACACTGGTAACTGGCCGGGAAAAACAGTGGAGAATGCCAGAGGAAGATACATGCACAACGGCAGGACATTTGTATTGGTAGATCTTCCGGGCACCTATTCTCTGCTTGCTAATTCAACCGAAGAAGAAATTGCCAGAGATTTTCTCTACAACGAAAAGCCTGATGCAGTCGTGGTTGTTGTGGATGCCACCTGCTTAGAGCGGAATCTAAACCTGGTGCTTCAGATCATGGCGGTCACCCCGAAGGTAGTTGTCTGTGTCAATCTAATGGATGAAGCGAAGAAGAAAAGGATTAAAGTAGATTTAAACAAGCTGGAACAGCTGTTGGGTGTACCTGTTGTAGGAACAGCCGCCCGCAGCAAAGTCGGTCTGGATGAATTAAAGGCCACTGTTGACAAAGTTGCAAGCGGCGAGATCATTCCAAGACCGATCCTGATTCCCGAACTAAAATCTGAGGTCATCACCGAAAAACTGGTCACACACCATGAAGCAATTGCTGTCAGCACAGTGAAAGTAGCTGATGAAATCGCAGCTAAAGTGATAACTGCAGAAACCACTGAACCACATCAGCTTGACCGCAGATTAGATCGAATCCTCACTTCACGCCGGAGTGGAATCCCGATCATGCTCGCCCTGTTAGGTATGATCTTCTGGATCACTATTGCCGGAGCCAATTATCCTTCGCAGCTTTTGTCTAATGGGCTCTTTTGGATTGAAGGCTGGTTATCAGGATTGTTCGATCAAATCGGAGTTCCCACATGGTTCCACGATATGCTTGTCCTCGGTGTCTACCGGACACTTGCGTGGGTAGTATCAGTAATGCTCCCTCCTATGGCCATCTTCTTTCCCCTGTTCACGCTGTTAGAGGATTTGGGCTATTTGCCGCGGGCAGCCTTTAACCTAGATTACTACTTCAAAAAGGCCTCTGCCCACGGCAAACAGGCCTTGACAATGTGCATGGGTTTTGGCTGCAATGCGGCGGGAGTAACAGCATGCCGCATCATTGATTCGCCGCGGGAACGCCTAATCGCTGTAATCACCAACAATTTTGTCCCCTGCAACGGCCGCTTTCCTACACTCATTGCCCTAGCCTCCATATTTCTTGTATCGTCTGTTGGCGTATTAGGCACCTTCACAGCGGCTTTGACCGTTTTGGCTGCAATTCTCTTGGGAGTTGGTATCACACTGGTTGTATCGAAAATTCTGTCGAAAACTATTCTTAAAGGAATTCCTTCCTCGTTTATCCTGGAGCTGCCTCCGTACCGCAAGCCGCAGATCGGTAAAGTAATAGTCCGTTCGCTGCTTGATCGCACTCTGTTTGTGCTGGGGCGAGCAGCCGCCATTGCTGCACCGGCAGGATTGATTATCTGGATCATGGCCAATGTTTCTCTCGGCGGGCAGAGCCTCTTAACTCACTGCGCCGCATTCTTTGACCCCTTTGCGCGCCTGATCGGGCTGGATGGATACATCCTCATGGCGTTTATTCTTGGTCTGCCTGCCAATGAAATCGTGATTCCAATCTTAATTATGAGCTATATGGCGGAAGGATCGATGCTGGAACTGGACACTCTCACTGAACTGAAACAGCTATTGCTGGACAATGGATGGACTTGGGTGACTGCTGTGTGCTCAATGCTTTTCTCCTTAAACCACTGGCCCTGCGGCACCACTCTTTGGACCATACGAAAAGAGACCCAAAGCTTGAAATGGACCTGGATCTCTTTCCTGGTACCGACGCTTACCGGTATTGTTCTCTGCTTTATCACGGCGCAGGGAGCAAGACTGCTGGGATTAGTCTAACTCCATGTTATAATACCTATTTACACCATTGATATTATTATGATATCATTCAAGTAGCATTTTAATACAAAGGAGGAAGGCAATGGAAGAGAAAATCTTAAAAGCCAGACCAGGACTGCCGATGCTGATTCTTTTCATTCTCCTCTACTTGGCAGCAATCGCTTTGATTGTAATCGGTGGAGTATTAATTGACCGAGGGGCAAACGCCTTTGGCGGTGTTCTGTTAGCGGCGGGTATTCTCTGGGTGATTTTCGGGATTGTACCTTTTATCGGGCTGAAGATAATAAAGCCCCAAGAAGCATTAGTCCTTACTTTGTTCGGAGAATATATCGGTACCCTTAAAGAACCCGGTTTTTATTGGGTTCACCCATTCTCAACAGCGGTTAATCCAGCCGCTAAAACTCGGCTCGGCCAAAGTGGTGATGTAGAAACTAAGTCCATTGTTCCTGCAGGAAACCAAATCTCTACTGATGGTCTTAACAAGAAAATTTCGCTGAAAATCATGACCTTAAACAATTCCAAACAAAAAGTAAATGATGTCTTAGGAAATCCCGTTGAAATCGGCGTTGCTGTAATGTGGCAGGTAGTTGATACTGCTAAAGCGGTGTTCAATGTGGATAACTACAAAGAGTACCTCTCGCTTCAATGTGACAGCGCAGTTAGGGATATTGTCCGCATCTATCCCTATGATGTGGCTGAAGGAATTGACACCACCGGCGATGGTGAACCGGATGAAGGCAGTTTGCGGGGATCAAGCACAATTGTGGCTGAGCGGATCCGTAATCTACTGCAGAAAAAAGTGGAAAACGCGGGGATCGAAATTTTAGATACCCGTATAACCTACCTTGCCTACGCTCCCGAGATCGCCGCAGTTATGCTGCAGAGACAGCAGGCAAGAGCTATCATTGATGCCAGAAAGATGATCGTGGAAGGCGCTGTAAGCATGGTAGAGATGGCTTTAGATCAGCTTAACGAAAACAAAATAGTCGAACTTGATGAGGAGCGCAAAGCTGCCATGGTATCCAACCTGCTGGTCATCCTCTGCGGCAATAAAGATGCTCAGCCCGTGGTCAACAGCGGCAGCCTGTATTAGCAATGGCTGAACGCAAGAAGCAAATTGCACTGCGGCTGTCACCTAAGTTGTATGCGGAGATTGCAGCCTGGGCTGAAGAGGATTTTCGTTCAATCAATGGCCAAATTGAGTATCTGCTGACAGAGTGCGTCCGGCAGAGAAAAAAAACTGGTCGCTATATACCTGATAGTATTTCAGAAAAAAATACACGCTAGAAAAGAAAAGCACCCTGCTTGTTCTAAAAACCAAGCAGGGTGTTTTTAGCTAGTCTTCGCAACTAGTTAGATAAATTACTTCTCAACCTTTTAACCCTTTTATCCAGTTCCTTTAAATGCTCTTCATCACTTATATTAGGATCTTTTAAATCGGTAAATTGTTTACAAGGTAATTCAGGGCAGTCGCCACATGAATAATATGCTTTTTCCGAGCAGCAGATAAACAACTCACACCCTGTATCGGTCCAAAATGGCCTGCCCTCTACAGCTCGACATCCATTACAGCTCGTTTGATAAAAGCGACATTCCTGACAGTCCAAGCCACAAGTACTGAGCTCCATTTACCTAATCCCCTTTAACTAAGCTTTGATTATCTGCCGCAGCTCTGTAATTGCTATTTTGTAAAGCGGATCAAATTCACAGCCGCAGCTTCCACACTCGAGATCCGCCTGCATAATTATGGGCAGTAATTCGGCACTGCTCATTCTGCCATCAAGCCACGCTCTTGCGGGTTCATCAATCAAATCCCAACCCGACTCTGCAAATTGCACAATAATACTTCTAAGCTCTTCACTGTTAACTGGCATTCTATCAGCCTCTATAGGGTAGTATTAAGATCCCAATTTCCCTGCTGTTTGAAAATCTCTGACACTGCACAGCCAAACCATGTGATCATACCCTTCGCCCCAGTAATCTTGTGCGATCGCATAGGGTGTTCCGAATTTTTTCAACCAGATCTGCTGAGCCTGCTTATAACCGCTGTCTAAACAAAACTGCTCGATCCCCTGTTTATTAAGATGGTTTATCATGGCTGTAATTAATGCTGAACCTATACCGCTTCGCTGAAATTGCGGCAGCACATATAGGCTGCCCAGCTCTCCAACATCAGCAAGCTCGTTATTGGTCACTATTTTAATATCATCTCCGCAAGGTCCAAACGAGATGGTGCCAATAACATTACCGCCCAGTTTAGCAGCGAAAAAGTGAACATCAGAATCTGGATTCACAAGCGAGTAGGTCAGCAGATTCTTCTTTTCCTCGATCTCGTTTTTAATATCCTCTTTGAGATGTCCCAAGCCATCCCGCTCAAAGGCATCGCGGATTGACAGTTCAAAGACGGTACATGCTGAGGAGAAGTCATCCTTGGTAGGTTTTACAATCACCAATTCATTCATCAGAACTGACCCCTCAATCTATGTTAATGTCATCGCCATGGATATCGATTCTGTCATCAAGGACTGCTTCCCAAACCTCAAGTCTGCCATCAACAATTACTGCATCAATGCAAGATTTTGTTCCACCAACATAAGTCCACATCAAATCGATATCAGTGGCAGCACACCAACTGCGATCCCGAGGCCACCAAATACTTGGCGGCATACCAACTGATACACCTGCCAGATAGGCACTGATGCTGCCTGTCGCCAAATAATAACGGCGCTCCCACAGCTGGAAACTTGCTGTTTGATTTTCGAATTTATCCAGCTGTGAATAGCCCCATCCATCCCAAATTGCAAAAAAGCACTCTTCCGGCGTACGTGTATGTTTGGATAAGATTTCAACCAGTACCGTGGCCTGTCTTTCAGGAAGGTAACCTATCTGTGGAGCTGTCAAATCGTGTGAAGACTGCCCCGAATCTCTACAGTTTATAATCCTGTGCCACTGCATTTGACTGTGTGGTGTACGCCCTGTTTGTTTCGCCACTTCTGACCAAGAGATTTCCTGATTGTCACTTAAGTACGCGGGATGCAGCAACCGCAGGTATTTTACAAATCCACAAGGAACAACCGCTGCGGCATAGTTCGCATCTGGAGAACGACTCCAAGGCTTCTCAATCGCAGTGAGCAGCCACTGTGCCTCGCTCGCGCTGTCTACTGGTTTCATTTGGCAGTTTTTCACAGTGTCCACCACCCATCTGATTACTGTAATACTACCGGGTTTTTTCTTCTGCCCCTTCTTTTATTGTCTGAAGAGGGGAAAAGCTGAGAAAAACTCGTCAGCTTTCATTCTTGATGTTTTCAAAATAGCAGCGATGCAGGCGCATAATATACCGAGACACATTTTGATCATAATCCGGATAAGCAAACCCCAAGCGATCAGCAGTATCGGAAGCAGATTTACGAAACAGCCGGTGGCAGGTAAATAATGCCTCCCACACTGCATCTGGCGTCCCATTAGGATAGGTAGCCAACAGCTGATTCCAATCATCTTTACCCAGGTATTGGTCCAAATACTTATATGCCTTGCCGACACTGAGCGAAAAATAGGTTTTAATGCCAACCTGCCAGGCAAGCATCTGCAAAAGCATGGGCCGCACATAATTGTTTAAGTGCTCAATGGCAAACAAGATTTCGCCGCGGCATAGGCCTTTCGCCACATAGGTTGATACCCACCAGAACTCATTGCAGCAATCATCAAACATCTGCGCTGATGGCTTTTTAACGTGATAGTCAACATCCGTCGGAACTGGTTTAATTGGGACACGTCCATCTTTATCCAGCAAGATCGTAAGCAGTTTATCGCTGGTTAAATATAACTCCAATTCATTGATGGGTACCAGAGTTAAGTCAATGCGATTTCCATCCTCAAAAAGCATTAGGTATGAAAACCAATTGCCCAATTCGGGCGGAAAAAGTTCCATCGCCTCCGGTTTCTGCATAATCATCCGCTGGCCGAAATAATCAAGCCAGCCATCACCCTTGGTGAATGAATCCATTTCTGTCACGACATAGGTAATGTCATAATCCTGAAACTGATCCTTGGGGACCTTAACGTTGGTGCGCGAACCTTCCATCCCTACCACCCGGATCCGCTCGTCTTTTTCGGCAAATTTAAGAATCAGCTCCATCATTTCCTGCTCAGTTCGCAATGAGATCACCTGCAGCTCTTTAAATGTCGATACCCAAGAAATGCTTAACTAAGAACCCTACTAAGAATGAAAGCACTGCCACTGATAAGCTGATAGTCGCCATCTCGGTGAAGCGCTTCTTAAAGGGCAGGTCTTTGGCAACGGAGATATAGTAGGTGAATGCGAGAATAATCACTACTACAATCGCTAACATCGTAAGCAGAGCAGCCAAGTACTGATCTGCTGGATACAGCAGGTACGGCAGAACTAAGCAGACCACAGCAAAGATATACATTACTCCTGTATAGAGAGCAGACTTGTATGCATCGGTACTGCCTTCGGACCGAGCTGACAAGTACTCAGACGATGCCATGGAAAGGGTTGCAGAAATACCAGTAATCAATCCGGAGAGAGCAACTAATCTATTATTCTGCAGCGCAAAACTTAAACCTGCCAGTGTACCAGTTAGCTCAACTAAAGCATCATTAAGACCGAGCACCATCGACCCTACATACTGCAGCCGGTCTTCATCGAGCATTGCAATTAGGGCTTCCTCATGCTCCTCTTCTTCCCTTAAAATCTGCGCTGCTTCCGGAACCTCCATAATCAGCTGGCCGTAATTGCGCTGAGCTACCTTTTCCCCTTTTTCCATAATCTTGATCGTAAACGTGTAGCCGAGAATAATGCTTACAAGAGTATAAAACCATACTTTAATCCATTGGGGCCTCAGCTTCTTGTTGGTGTAGCGCCGCCAGGTCTCAGCATGCTTAGCTTCTTCGCCGGCTATGCGCTTCAGTGTGGCTCGATCCGATTCCTTCTTAACCCGCTGAGAGAGGTTTAAGTAAATCTGCCGCTCAGTAACTTCATTCTGCTGCAGAGCCGTAATAACTGCCAGTGTCTGCTCAGACAGTCCTCTTCCCGCTTCAGCCATTTAAAACCACCTCCTAAATCTAGTCTCTCATACCACATACCAGTATAGCCCGAAATGAGAAACAGAGCAACTCAGTCAATTATGAGCGCTCCGTGCATCTTCCGCGGTTTCACTGCACGGGTAGCAATGAAAGTATCAATATGCCGATCAAGTAAATCGCCGCCAAAGGAATCCTCATAAAACCCATTTATTAAAAATCCAGCTCGGATCTGGCCGCCAATCTGCTCTTCTAAAGAGTGGCCAAACTCCAGCGGTTCTTGATCGAGAATTTTATTCTGAAGTTCTTCGGCAGAAAGCTGTTCCAAATCTGAATAAGGTATCTTAAATCTGACCGCAAGCTGCTGTTCTTCCCACAGATAAGGGTCAAATATGTAGAGCAGAGGGTTGCAGAATCCTGCCAGCAAACTACCACCTGGAGCTAATACGCGGCTGCATTCGAACCAAACTGGTTCAATATCATCGATAAAGCAGTTCGATACCGGATGGAATATTAAATCAAAACTTGCGTTGGGAAAACGCGTTAAGTCCCGCATATCACCCAACTCAGTTGCGAGCCGAAGCTTATCCCGCTCGGCAACCAAGCGGTCCTGCTCTAACTGAGCCGGGCTGTTATCAAAAACAGTTACCCGGGCCCCCGCCGCTGCCAAAATTGGGCCCTGCTGCCCTCCTCCTGATGCTAAACACAAAACCCGCTTATTCTTAAGATCACCAAACCAATCTCGCGGCACAGGTTTTGTCGGAGTTAAAAACACACTCCAATTGCCCCGCTTGGCCTGCTCAATTGTCGGTTTATCCACAGGAATGGTCCAGGTATTTCCCAGTGCAACTTTGCGATTCCAGGCTTCACGATTATGGCGAGTGATGTCCATCTCCATCTTCCCCTCAAAGTTCTAATCTTAAGGTATTAATTCTAAATTTGTCGAATATTACCTGCTCAATCATGAACGCGGTTTTATCTTCTAAAATTATTTTTAATTTTTCCCATTTTCTCCTTGCCAAATTCCAAATACTACCATAATATATAAGTAAGCTCGTAAGTTTCCAAAACCAAGGGAGGAGCGCCTCATGAACAGTAGAATGCTGTCGAAGTCCCGCTTCATCATACTGCTTGCAGTTTTAGTAATGTTTACCGGTTGTTTTGGAACATTAGGTACAAGCCTTGACAAAGAACGCAGTGAGATTGAAAAAACGATAACAGCGTTCAGCAAGAATGTTAATTTTACAGATCTTGATGGATATAACAAACTGAAGGCACAGTTTACAGATCCCTTTTTATTGGGAACATCGGATGATGAAAGAGAATGGTTCGAAGAAGCAATAGATGAAGAAACTCAGTACCTCAAAGCAATAATCGCTGATGGTGAGGATTACAGTTTTGATATCCAAGACGAGTATTTCAACAACAAATTTGATGCTTTAGTTGATTTATACAACAGCAATGGCAAAAACATTGACGCCCCTGCGCTCCTCGCTGGAATCAGAGATTTGCTGGAAGAAATGTACATCTTCTTTAATCTCTTATATCCAGCAGAAAAGCTGCTGGTACTGGAAAGCGGAGCAGACGAAATTGATTGGTCAGATATTGAGGAAAAAATAATTGAATGGCTGCCTCACAGCAGCTTTACAGAAAAAGGTTTTCTGATACCTGCTGCAGCTGTCTCTATGTTTGCCCATGATGGTTACAATGATGATTACAATGATGATAACGAGGATGAGGATCAGGACGAAGCTGCATGGCAGGACTACGTCCTAGAAAAAGTCGGCAATCAATGGGTGGCTGAATTTACAATAGAAGACGAAGATGACTCCTTGCTCGGTCTGGTCATGAAATTTACCAAGGAGAAAGGTTCATGGAAAATATCTGAACTCCATCCAGTGTTTCCTGACGAAGAATTCGTACTTTAATTAAATAAAACAGATAAAAAGCAATCCCGAGTGGTATAAGACTCTTCAACCTCCTCTGCAAGAAGGACCTATCCACTCTCCCGAAAGAGCCGTGATGCGGACACGCCGCCCACGGCTCTTTCCCATTATCAGCTAATCTCGCTCTTGATAAGCGAAGAAATCAAAATCAGCAGACCGCCGCTGACCGGAAAAGTCCTGACAGCATAACCCGACAAATGCTCCGGTAAAACCACGGCAGTGCTCGTCTGATAGAATTGCAGCATCCAGCTTGGGACCTATTGGTTTCCAACTCTCACCATCCGCCGAATAGAAAAACTGCAGTATTTCATGGTCTACATCGACTCTAAGATACACCCGCTCCCAACCGTCGATGGTGATATCCTGGTCCAGCGCTTCATCAAATTTACCGCTTTGACAGGTAATAATGTTCAAGCATTTGCCAAGTTGTTCATCCCAAGAAATGCGCAGATAGTAGAAGTTCGAATTGTCATAAAGGCAGACCAATCCTGCCATCTGTTGGAAGGACTCTGGTTCGAATTCTACACATGTTGACGCAGTGCAGGTGAAAGCCTGCAGTCTCCGGGCAACGAGCGCCTGATCATATTGGGAACTTAGGGATTCTCTCCCCTTCAATCTCAAGAAGCCCGGCCGATCTGTTAGAGAAATCGTATCTTCACCCAAGGGCACCCTCAGTGTCTGAAAATGAATATTCAAGTTCGGGCTGTCAAAATCATCGCGAATAGGTTCCGGATCCCATGGATGCAGAGACAGATTTGGTGCATCTACCTTCTCCTCCGGTTCATTGTTCCCTGAAGCCATGCGCAGCCATCCATCTTCGGTCCATATCACCTTTTGGATTGCCGTTTCCCTGCCTAAAACGCTGCGGTTGTTTCCTTCCTGATCCTGTAAAGGCCGGCTGCAGAGGTGAACCATGTACCATTCTCCCGTTTGGGTTTCAACAAGATCCGCGTGGCCTGCCCGCTGGAGCTGCAGGTCAGGATTGCTGCGCGAGGTTAGAATTGGGTTAGTCGGATCAACCTCATAAGGTCCAGTAATGTTTTTCGAGCGGGCTATCGTTACAGCATGTCCATAACCCGTTCCACCCTCCGCGGTCAAGAGATAATAATATCCACCACGCTTATAAAGATGCGGTCCTTCGGTGAACCCCAGCTTTGTGCCTTTAAAAATGTTGTACACCGGGCCAACCAAGCGCTTTTGTTCGGGTGAGTATTCCTGCAGCAAAATACCAGCAAAACTGTTTCGGCCTTTGCGGTGATCATGGATGGTGTTCAGCAGCCACTTTCTGCCGTCATCATCATGGAACAGCGATGGATCAAAGCCGCCGCTGTTTAAGTACACAGGTTCTGACCATTCACCTAAGATATCGTCAGTGGTCACTAAGTAATTATGCATATCTCTAAAAATGCCGCTTTTTGTTTTCACATCGGTATATGCTAGATAGAATGTGCCTTCGTCATAGGATAAGCAGGGCGCCCAAACCCCACAGGAGCTGATTGCTCCGGTCATATCAAGCTGGGTCTTGCGAGTAAGCGGCCTGGCCGCTAACCGCCAGTGCACCAAATCTCTGGAATGATGGATCTGCACACCTGGAAACCACTCAAAGGTAGAAGTTGCGATGTAATAATCATCTCCGACTCGAATAATCGATGGATCGGGATTAAAACCGCGCAGGATTGGGTTCTGAATTTTCATTCGCCATAACACCTCGCCAGAGTTATCTTTCCAACATTATTGTACCAGAGTCTTCTAAACCGTGCAGTTAATTCATTCCGTTTGTTAGATCAGTAGTCCAACAGCATACACCACAACTATCGCACTAACTGTAACGAACACCAAGCTTTTTCCTCTGAGCGCA
This sequence comes from Bacillota bacterium, assembly GCA_012837335.1. Taxonomy (NCBI): domain Bacteria; kingdom Bacillati; phylum Bacillota; species Bacillota bacterium. Next base: position 71,894 of record DURM01000009.1, on the reverse strand, counting down.
AAAAACACAGCTGCAGCACACCCAGCTGAAGCACTAACTAAAGATCCGGTCGACGTGAAGATATCAGGAAAAGTCATAGCACCTAAAACTGCAAATGGCACATAGTTAAAAAAAGCCTTGATTGATGGTGATTTGATTTCTCTGCGGAAAAATGCCATCGGCAGCACTCGGGGCAAAAATGTCATTACTGCCATTAATAATACCGCTGTAATTGGATTAACCATGATATCGCTCATCGAACTGCTCCCCCACTCTCTTGTTCTTCCTGCATCGGCCAAAGCCAAGCGCCGAGCCCGGCCGCGGCGATTGTTGCAATGATAATTCGAAAACCTGCAGATATAAACCTGAAAATCGGCATAAACTGCAGCACAGTGTTAATTGATACAGCAATAAAAATCACAGCTAAAACCGATCGGGATTCTTGAGCTGGAGGAATGATTAGGGCAATAAACAGAGCATACAATGCTATTCCCATTGCGCTGGTAAGCTGCTGGGGAAGCGCTGTACTGACTATTGCACCCAAGATTGTACCGGTACTCCAGGCTAAAAAGGGTCCGAGCATTAAACCCATCAGATAAGGAAAGTGCAGTCTTCTCTGCTCTATTCCGGCAACAGTAAAGGTTTCATCCGTAATTCCTAGTCCACAGATCACTCGCTTACTCAAAGCTAGATGCGGATCAATTTTCTGGGTTAAGGATAAGGCCATTAGAAAATACCGCAGATTGATCACCAAAGTGGTAAGCATGATCTCCAGATAGCCGGATCCGCCTAAAATCAGTCTGATACCGGCAAACTGGCCCGTGCTTGTATAATTTGTCAGCGAGGTTAATAATGCCAGCCAAGGCGAAAGACCTCCGGCAGCAGTCATTAAGCCAAAGGTAAAGCCGACCGGAATATATCCAAGGATTATTGGAATTCCCTGTTTAAAACCATAGAAAAAATCACTATCGATCAGAGCTGTTTTTACTTTTGTTCTGGCCATTCTTCCCACGTTCCTTCTTATTTTAAATGCAATTATACCACCAAATTATAAGTAAATCTATTGCTTCACTCACCCTTCTAAAATTTTAATGGACAGCGAAACATATCCTGTATTAAATGCAGCAGGATTTTGACTAATGCATATGCTGTTTTGGAGGGATTGTGATGGCAAACTTAGAAGCATTGCTGAGAATAGGCGCCTATATTGTGGGGTTAGCAGCATTAACTTTGATATTTTGGTATCTGCTGCAGGTTCGCTGGATAAAATCGTCAAGACGGGGAATGAAATTACTGCTGTTTTTTATTTCCTTGAGTCTTGGGCTTGGAGTTATGTTTACCGGCTTTTTCCTTTACGTATACCATGGAATCGGGCATCAACCGGATATCTACCGCAGAGGCAGCCGCGATTCGAATATGGTGGCATTGACTTTCGATGATGGTCCCAGCGCAGAGTTTACTCCAGCCATCCTTGATATTCTTAAAGAGTACAATGTGCCGGCTACTTTCTTTATGGTAGGCACTCATGTTGAAAAATACCCAGAAATAGCTCAAAGAATAGCTGAGGAAGGTCATGAAATTGGCAACCACACTCATAATCATCGGAATATCCCAACTCTATCTACCATTGAACTGCATGGCGAGATCCTGGAAGCCACCGCGACCATTACCGCTGTAACCGGAGTATACCCTTCCTATGTCAGACCGCCGCGGGGCATGTATGACGGTAGATTTCGAAGACTGGCCAGTTTAATTGGACAGGACATCGTGCTTTGGACCATATCAACGCGTGATTGGCGCTATGGAGTTACTCCTGACAGCATCATCAAAACGGTCAAGAACAAAGTTAAAGGTGGAGACATCATTCTCTTCCATGACAGCGGAGCGTTGATCAAAAACGAAGGCGGCGATCGCCGCGCAACAGTGTTAGCCCTGCCGCAGGTCATTGAAATAATCCAAGCTAAGGGTCTGGAGATAGTTCCCTTAAGTGTGCTGCTGCATGGTGCACCTGCGGAAGAGTTTCCTCAGGTGGATATGCCTGAATAACCGGAGGTGAGAACATGGTCTTTAGATATGGTTCTGTTAGTGATGCAAGGCAAATTGCCGAGACCTACTGTGAGGCTTTTCCCGAGAGTGTCTGCTTCTTTTTCAAACACAAACAGCGGGAAAAGCTGCTTTCACTGCTTACAAGCTCGTTTTCCCTGCTGCTTCTCACCGGAAGCAGAGCTCTGCTTGTTCAAGATAGGGATGGAAAGCTGTTTGGATACTGCATCTACACCTCAGCAACCAGTGATAACAGCAGATCCAGACAGCTGATTCAAAACTGCAGAGAAATATTTAAACACTGTATCAACCTGATTCGCAGTATCCGGTTCACGGAAATTTACAAACTGATTCACAACGGGATTACAATGCGATGCAGCACTTGCTTAGATCAAAACCTGCCGCGGAAATGCGGCAGGATCAATTCGATTGCTGTTTCTCCTCAATATCGAGGTTTAGGAATCGGCACTAAACTTCTGGCTGAAGTATTAGCTGAGCTTTCTAATCAAGCGGTGTGTTTAAATGTTCGCCCAGACAATCTGCCTGCCAAGCACCTCTATCAAAAGGCAGGGTTTGAACAGTGCGGCACTACCAAAGATCTCCAGGGTTCCTGGTTGATGATGATCCGTGGAAATTAGCTGGACAAGTATAGATCTCGCTCGCAGTCCTGGTAATAGACATGATTGAAACCTTTTGCTTCCAGCAGCTCCATATACTTTGCCATAGCCGCCTCACGGCAGGATTTGCAGGCTAACCAGGGAACAATTACAGCTGCAATTCGGGTCCGCCCAACATATCCTCTCGAGGCTTCGGAGATAATCTCCCGCCATCCTGAGCACTGCGAACAAAACTTGATTTTCTCATCCTGCCTTTCCACTATCTGATCAGTATCGTAATAGATTGATCTCAATCGTGAGTAAAACTCACCTGTTCCGAACTCCCCGCGCAAATCAACCTGCTCACGTGTTTCCCACAACTCTCGAACCTGTTCAACAGTCTCCTTGATGATATCCATCACAGAGGAAGACTGACGCTGGCTGTCTGGAATCCAGTCTGGTTCTTGCAGATGGGAGTAATCCAAACCGGCAAGTGCCAGTATTAGACCCACGTTCACATAAGGAAGAGCACCTTCAATTGAATAGCCGCCCTCCAGCACCACAATGTCAGGATTCAACAGCTCAGTCAGACGAGCATAGCCTTCCGCGCTAAAGTTCATATTTGTCAGCGGATCAGAATAATGGTTATCCTGCCCCGCCGCGTTAATGATAATATCAGGCTTCCACTCTGCAAGAATTGGCATAACCAGCTGCTCCATAACATAAAGCATTCCCTCGTCACCTGTTCCCGGCGGCAGAGGGATGTTCACTGTTTGGCCGAAAGCTGCCGGTCCGCCCCGCTCTGATATATCACCTGTACCCGGATATAGTGTGCGCCCATCCTGATGCAAAGAAATATGGAGGATCCCGGGATCGTTGTAGAAAATATCTTGAGTGCCGTCACCATGGTGAGCATCTGTATCGACAATTGCAATCCGCACATTTGGTCCCATGCGATGACGGATATGTTCTACCATGATCGCCTCATTGTTGACAGTGCAGAAACCTCTCGAACCGTGAACAATCCGGTTAGCGTGATGTCCAGGAGGTCTTAGCAGAGCAAAAGCTCGATCAACTCTGTTATCGATTACTAGATCCGCTGCGAGTATAGTCCCACCAACAGCAATTCTGTGAGGCTCAGAAACCCTTTTTTCAACACTAGGCACACAGATGTGACTGCGCTGGATATGCCGATCTTCCGCAACATAAGGCCGGAACTCTGTAATTCCAGGTATATCCAGCAATCCTTCTTCGAGAATCTGATCCCTTGTATATAACAACCTTTCCTCCCGCTCCGGATGGTCTGGTGTAATGCACCAGTCAAAGGCTGGAAAGAAAATCAGACCAACCCGCCGCTTTGCTTTCAGCATTTTACTCACCTCAGCCGCTCCACACCGGGACGAATTTGAGCCCGAATGTTAAAAATTTTTCCTACAGTATGAAATCCCCGCACAACATTAAACGCTTCTTCCTCTACGATGTGAATGTCTCCATAATCCTTTAGACCAAGCTGCTGCGCATAAAGGGCAGTCTGCTCAACAGCAGTTCGCCGCGCCTTTTTCAGATCAAATAGAATATTTCTCCGAATCCGCTCCTGATAACCCAACTCAGGAATAATCATCACTTCCTGCTCCGTATCAGCGTGGAGGGTAACAGCAATGGTGGGACGCGCAGCTGCTGCACCAATTCCATTTGCCCCGGCGTGATGAGGCAAAATCTCCCAGGGCAGACCAAGCTTTTGGGCTCCCAATGGAATAAAAACCTCAGCTGGAGCTCCCAATCCAACTACAGCTCTAGGACGAATGTCCGGCGGCGCTAAGATCTCTGACACTGTATAGACCGGCACATTTTCCAGACTGCTGTAGATATCGTTAACTGCTTGGCTGAGCTGTTCTGCAAAAGCCTCCAGAATTGCCTCCGCCAAGATTTTCCACGATGAAAACTTGCCCTCAGCTGCCTTCTCTAAAACCTGTACCGCTTTCTGCCGGTCACCGATATCAGCAAGCTCAAGTGCAGCTGCTGCATCAGTTGGAGTCAATTGTGATCCCCCTAAGCATACCGCTCTCCCTGCTCTCCGGGGTCCAAGCCGAATCGTTCTGCCTTGAATATGAACCTCACTGTCGCCTCCTAATCCAATTGAATACGTTAACAGTGCCGGCACTAGCGTTTGATAACCCCCGATTTCAGCTCCGCTGCGCTGGTACAGAGGTTCTCCACCTACAATAACGGCAATATCGGTAGTTGTTCCGCCAATATCAATAACCACAATATTTTCATCTGTATAGCTAGATAATGCTTGGGCAGCCATAATGCTCGCAGCCGGTCCCGAGAGGATTGTTTCAATCGGCCGCCGGCAGGATTCAGCCAGGCTCATGGTACCGCCATCAGCCTTGAGAATCCTTACATCAGCAATGATCGGGTTGACCCTCATCAGCTCCTCGATCACTTCCACAAAACCGATCTGTAGAGCCGCAACGCTAGCATTGAGATAGGCAGACATAATTCTGCGGGGAAAATTCAAGCGGCCGGACAGCTGATGCCCAAGTGTAATCTGATTGAAACGCAGACCTTCTGATTCAATGATCTCCTTGACCTTGATTTCTAGGCTGTTGTTGCGGTGGCTGAACTTGCCTACGACAGCAAGTGATTTAGCCCCATTATCAGCTGCTTGATCAGCAATCCTGAGTACTTCTTCCCGATCGATATCCGCAACCTGGCGGCCGCGATGATCAATATAACCCTGGATAGTAAAAATGGGAAAGTCAAACCCAAAGTCTCCAAGATTTATGCCAGGACCGGGAAGCGCCAGTACAGCCGCTGATTCTCCCCTGCCTTCAACAATCGCATTGGTCGATAAAGTAGTTGATAAATGGAGCTGCACCGGCTGATTTCCCTGATTATATGTTAGAATCTGCTCCAGTGCAGTTTTAGTGCTCCCTAGAATATTATCGTGGTCGGTAGCAGTTTTTACTAATGCATGCACCCGGTTATCTTCGCTGATCAGGGCAGCATCAGTGTTAGTCCCACCAACATCGATACCGATTACGCACAAGTTCGTACACCACCTTTTTTACCATATCATATTATGCCTTCTTAACCGGGCTTTAAAAATCCTGCAGGCTCATGGGAGCTCATAAACAAGAAAGGCGGAGTTATCTCCGCCCCCAAAATCTAACTAGCAAAATCGTTTAAGCAGTTCAAGCAGCCTTCCGCTGTCATCCGCCAAATCGTATGTCACCCGCACTGTTGGTTTTGAAATATTGATAATCCGCTGCAGATCAATGGGTGTTCCGATTACAACTGCATCCACGTCACAGCGCTCAATTGTTGCCTCCAAATCTTTGATCTGCTGTTCACCATAGCCCATAGCCGGCAGAATCGGTCCCATATGGGGGTACTTCTGATAAGTCTCCGCAATCGAGCTGACCGCCTGCTCTCTCGGATCTACAATTACTGCACCGGCATTTTGAGCTGCAATATGGCCGGCTCCATACTTCATCTCACCATGGGTAAGCGTTGGCCCGTCCTCAACAACCAGTACTCTCTTGCCTTTAAGCATTTCCGGATCAGTCGCTGTAATTGGCGAACGGCACTCGATAATCTCTGCCTTAGGATTGGCTGCTTTAATATTGTTTCTCACAGTTTCAATATCCTCAGCTCTGGCAGTATCAACCTTGTTGATGATCACAACATCAGCCATCCGCAGGTTTACCTCACCCGGATAATACATCAGTTCATGACCAGGACGGTGCGGGTCGACAACTGTGACTGCTAAATCAGGTCGATAGAAAGGAATATCATTGTTGCCGCCATCCCAGATAATAACATCCGCTTCTTTTTCTGCTTCCGTGAGAATGTCCTGGTAGTCTACCCCAGCATACAGCACATTGCCCCGTTGAATATGGGGTTCATATTCTTCCCGCTCTTCAATTGTACACTTATGCTTATCCATATCTTCCATAGCAGCAAATCGCTGCACCCGCTGCTCCTCGAGATTGCCGTAAGGCATGGGGTGCCGAATCACAACTACTCTCTTGTTCTGCTTGGTTAAGTATTCGGCGATATACCGAGTTGTTTGGCTTTTACCTGCTCCAGTGCGAGCTGCGCAGATAGAGATCACCGGGCAGCGGCTTTTCAGTATCGTATGCTCCGGTCCAAGCAGACGGAAATCAGCTCCGGCAGCTAATGCGATTGATGCCTTGTGCATCAGTTCCTCATGGGAAATGTCACTGTAGGCAAAAACCACCTGTTCTACTTTTTCCCTCTTAATCAGTTCCACCAAGTCCGCTTCCGGGTAAATCGGAATTCCATCAGGATAACCCGGACCTGCAAGGCTGGCTGGATAGACCCGTCCTTCAATATTCGGAATCTGGGCAGCGGTAAAACCTACTACCTGGTAATGGGGATTATTCCTAAAATAGACATTAAAATTGTGAAAATCCCGTCCGGCTGCGCCCATAATTAAAACACGTACTGCAGACATATCTCTCTCCTCCATTTCCCAACTGCAATTTACATTCAAGTGTTTAATTCTATGAGTTTTCGCCAATGAAGTTTTGAACTCCTTTTTAAAATACGTGTCAGTCCAGTATGTTTTTATTGACATCCTTGTTAAACATGATTAGCATTATTATTGTACTGTATATTACCAGGAGGAATAATATGGAAGCCGTCAAGTCACTGTTTGCACCAAAAGATTTAACACAAGGTACTCCCTGGAAGAGAATTGTCGAGTTTACCATCCCCATGCTGATCGGCAATGTAGTCCAGCAGTTCTACAACACTGCAGACTCAATCATCGTTGGCCGCTATATCGGGGATAATGCGCTGGCGGCAGTAGGAAGTGCTGCACCTATTCTCAACCTGCTCCTGGTGCTTTTCGTTGGAATTTCGGTAGGAGCGGGAATTTTAGTATCCCAGTATTTTGGCGCAAAAAACCGCGAGCAGCTTTCCAGGACAATCGGAACCTGCATAACATTAACCGCGATAGCCTCGTTAATAATCATGATCGTTGGTCCGTTGGTGAGTGGTCCGCTGCTGAGACTGTTAAAGACTCCACCGTCAATCATTGAATGGTGCGCGGATTACTTATATGTCTTTTTTCTGGGAATCGCGGGTTTCATGTATTACAACATGCTGGCAGGAATCTTAAGGGGACTTGGAGATTCTGCCTCTGCTCTCTTGTTTCTGTTTATATCGACAGTCCTTAATGTTGTGCTCGACATTTGGTTTGTTGCAAGTTTTGGACTGGGAGTACCCGGTGTTGCCCTTGCTACTGTAATCGCTCAGGGAATCTCCGGAATTTTATGTCTGTGGAAGCTGATGAAAATGAAGGATAGCTTTGATCTGAACTGGGCAGTATTAAAGCCGGATAAAGACCTCGCTGTAAGACTGATTAAGCTTGGACTGCCTTCAGGATTAACTCAGGCCATTTTTTCACTGGCCATGATTGTAGTTCAGTCACTAACAAACTCCTTTGGGGAAATGGTGATTGCTTGTAACGTAATCGTAATGCGAGTCGACGGGTTTGCAATGATGCCGAACTTCTCTTTTGGAGCAGCCATGACAACCTTTACAGGACAGAATATTGGAGCTCAAAAGTTAGACCGGGTTGAAGAAGGGGCATTAACGGGCACAAAAATTGCAGTAGCCGTATCAGCTGTTATTACTATAATTATCCTGCTTTTAGGGAGATATTTAGTCAACATCTTTACCGACACTGCCGAGCTGGTTGGTCTAAGTATGCGCATGATGAGAATTCTCGCCTTAGGCTATGTTGCAATGGCGGTAACGCAGAGCTTAGCCGGAGTTATGCGCGGTGCTGGCGATACGATGACACCGATGTGGATTTCTCTCTTTACTACCGTTGTACTCCGTGTTCCAACGGCCTACGGAATCGCATACTTAACCAGAAGCGAGCTGTATCCGACCGGAAGGCCCGAGTCAATTTTCTTTTCACTGTTGATCTCATGGACCTTAGGAGCAGTTGTTACCTATGTTTTCTACCGCCGGGGCAAATGGCGTAAAATGAAAGTTTAGTAAACTAATAAGCGGCTCCGCTGTTCGGAGCCGCTTTCGTCTTGTTTAATTTGCTTGCTACCACTTTTTACCTTGACGGATCTGATCCTGGATCCATTGATTCTGTTCCATTTCTACGCGTCTCAGTGCCATATCAGACAAGTATCCATCTTTCAGGATATACTGTCTGTATACCATCCACAGAGCGATGTCCCAGTATCCTTCACCAGCAACTTCCGGATCACGAACTGGCTGAACTGCGTTTTCACCCCAGTATACTGCTGCGAGGTTCAAACCCTGCAGCTGCGGAATATTGGCACCGTAGGCAGCGGCAATTTCTGGAGTGTTAACTGTACCCTTGACTCCATCCATAGCTCTGCCCATCTGCACTTCATCAGACAGCATATGCATGATTACCTGGAATGCAGTCTCTTTGAGCTCAGATTGCCGTGGGATAAACCAGCCCAGCATGTTAGGTCTGTAGACAGTGGTGTCGCCTTCCTTCAACACCGGAATCGGTGCGATATCCCAGGTGCCCTTAACCAGGCCGTTCTCGGCAAATCTGCTCTTCCAAATCGAAACTTCGTTAGCGGGCATATATTCTTCTACCAAAGCAGCTTGAAGCAGCCGCTCAATGTGATCCACGCACATGGCAACATTACCGCGGGTAAAGAAGTCATCGGTTGTTGTCCAAATATTGCCGCGGATATCATAGAATCTGACCAGATTATCAACAATGTCGATCCACTCCGGTGTATCAAGTACAACTTTATTCGGTTCAGTCAGGCTAAATGGTATTAAGCCCAGCTGATTCAGCTTCAAGTACTGGTCGGGATGCTGTAAATATCCCTTGTACATTGTCAAGTCTTCACCGAATGTCAGCTTTCTGGCTTTTTGATAGGCTTCATCATAAGTCATACCCGGATACGGATAGGGCTCATTCTTTTTATCAAAGATCGTTTTATTGTAAAAGAGGATATAATCATTAATCTCAAATGGAATAGACAGGACACCGCCTGTGGATCGATCGAGAACAATTGCCATACTGGCTTCATCGATGCGATCTAAATCAAAGCCGTACTTCTCGATTAAAGGTGTCAGATCATAGTCCATACCATAGGTTTTAATAATTCTTGTTGTATTGCGGTCCACAAGTTCCAGCACAAGGTCTGGGTAAACGCCGGATATTTCGAAATTACTCTCCCGAATACCCATATCGTCCCAGTGAACCAGTCTGAATTTTAAGCCGGGGAACTTTTCGCGGATATACTGACCGATAAGTCTTTCCCGTGCCGCAGTCGACTTCTCATAGATCTTTTGGTTAGTAGTAAAAATAAACAACTCATCGGGTTCAAGCTCAAGCAAGACAGCTCCATCTTCTGAATATACTCTTCTTGGTTCACCATACCCCTGATCGCCTTCCGCAATCCAGCCAGCCTCGGCATGTGCGAAACTAGTAATGGCAACTAGGGAAGAAAGCATCAAAAATGCCGCCAAGAAAAAGCACATACCCTTTCTCAGTTTTACACCCGATTCAATCATTTCTCTAACTTCCTCCTTTACTTTTTTCTCAGTTAGGTTTCGAATCTTTCGATAAATAAGCAAAAAAAGATGCCGCATCAGGTGGTTCATCTTTAGTTTATGTAAATTTTACCTTTGTTATTTATGATATCATTAATAAATTGTTTTGTCAAATCGAATTAATTTTTAGTAAAGATCATGGATTTTTTAGTTGTTTGCGGAGACGAAGCCGGCAGCATTCCATCCCCATTTTCTTGTAAAACATCTGGGCAGCTTGATTGAACTCCCATACATCAAGTTCAATCGAAGTATATCCGTCTTCCCTGGCCTGTTCCTCGATTCCACGGAAGAACAGGGTGCCCAGCCCGCGGCTCTGATGCTGTTGGTCGATGCAGAAGTCTTCGATATACATGATTTTCTGGGTAACAACCAAGGGATGATCGATTACGATTCTGGTAGAGGCTACAGCATAACCCAACACATCTCTGTCCCTTGATAAGACATAAACCTCCACCATGTCGTTGTGGAGGTCCATCTCATACTGCCGCTTAGTCAGCGGCAGATCGCTGTTTTTGTAAAAGTCGGGACAGGCATTGGCATGCAGCGCATGAACTTGGCGTTTTAAACGCAGCACCTGCTCATAATCCTTGAGCTCAGCTTTTCTAACTATCGGCATGCCTAATCCCCTCTCCTCAGTCGACAAGTTTCTTACTGACTAAATGCATTCTGGCAAAATCATTCTCCTCGTAGTAAACACTGCCCAAGTCTTGATACTTGCGTTCCAAAAACCATTGTAATGGCCCGTTAGGGAAAACGACCCTTTCTGACGCAACCGCAATCAGCTCATGAAAGCCAAGTCGTCTTAACTGCTCTTCTAAGCGTGCAAGCGGGAAACTGCGGTAGTCGAATAGTTCACAGGAAGGAAACGAGCAAGTCAAAAAGGCTGTCTTTTCATTTTTCGGTATTGGATAAGGAACCTCAAGGGAGGGAACGAATTCAGCTCCGCCGACACACTTGCCTTCCGCATAATGCAGCAGTCCTAAGTGAGGCAGAGTATACTTCTCTCGAATCACCTTTATCCATCGTCCTTTAGCCTGACAGTCTTGCCCATGTCTGGAGGAAAAACCACATACTTTAAGCGTATCATCCACAGTATCTTCCGTTAATTCCCTCAATTCACCAGTCACAACAACTCTGCTCACATTCACCTCATATGGCTGCTTACGCGGATATTTGCCGCGGGCGAGTTCCCTAATCTGGCTCTTTGTGATTGGGCCATTCCACCGATGCTGCTCATTGAATACAAGCAGAAAAGGGGCAAACATGTTCATCTTCTCAGCCAGCTCATGATCTTCGGCAATGTCAAAAGTTTGAACCTGAAAAGTAGTTTCCTTTAGTTCTGCGAGGAGTTCCTTCGTAGCAGAAATCCAGGGACACTGGCAGCCCCAGTGATAAAAATCTATTTTCGTCATAGTGGACTCCTCCATGAAAATTCTTTTTGACCAACCCAACCTAGATCAGATATAGTATTCCCCGCTTTTCGCTGTGCATTTACGGACCATCCACTGCGTGCTCCTGAATCAGCTTCAGCTTTGCAGCTTTATTCAGTTTCTTGATTTCTGCCTCAGCTTTTAACGCTGAACTTCTGTCCTCAAATTCTTGACAGTACACAATCTGAATCGGCCGGTGCATTCGCGTAAACTTAGCCCCTCTGCCCGATAGGTGTTCCCTAAACCGGCGCTCTACATCGGTAGTTATGCCGGTATACAGCTTGTCATTTTCGCACTCGAGAATATAAACACTGTACAACTTCATCAAACCTGCCTATCTGCTGCATTTCCAATTACAAAACAGTCTGCCTCATGCTAATAATTATGGTAGACTGGATTCAGCTTCTATGTCACTCTTATACATCTCTGCTGATCTTCCTGCTTTTCTCGACTATAAAATGAATCCAAACAGCAGGATCAAACCAAAAGCGGCCGCCCAAGACAATTCTCTTCTCACATATCCTTCGCTGACCACTCGCGGAAAAAGGTAAGGCATAAGCTGACCCCACAGATACTTTAACAGCGCGGTTTCAATCAACAATATCAGTGCAGTCCAGATAATGTTGAAACCAACTCCGAGCCCAAAGTTAAAATGCATCATCTGACATCCTCCTGTTAACGTTTTGGTTGTATATTCATCATCAATATTCAATATCCTCTGTATTTAGAATTTTATCTGAATCAAATGCGGCCCCAAAAAAAGTACTCATGGTAATCAACTTTTTTATGAATCGGTGGATAGTATTAGTAGAATGACCTCAAGAAGTTTTAAATAGATAGAAAGGTGATTAGAATGAAAAACTCTTTGTCCAGCAGGATTTTTGGAATAGGATTACTGTTAGTCGTAGTAATGTTAGCCGCATCCTCTCCCCATTTGTTCAGCAAAGAAACAGGCAGTTTTGTAACTAATGCTAGTTTTACAATCAACGATGACCAGATGCTGATCGAATTTGAGTTGATTAATCAGCACAGTAACTCCCAGCTTCTGCAGTTCGGCTCAGGTCAGCAGTACGAAATCATCGTTACCAATGATAAAGGCGAGGAGGTCTACAGATATTCCGATGGTAAGATGTTTACCATGGCTTTGGTTTATCGGGAAATCAAACCAGGTGAAGCGTTAAGATGGCAGGAGAATTGGGATTTGACCGACAAAAATGGGGAGAAGTTGACATCCGGAAATTATAAGATTGAAATTCAGGTATTAACTGGATTTGCCCATGGGGATGCAACAGTCCCAACTGATCAGCTTATCGCTGTACTGGATCTAGATCTTGCTGAAAGCATTATCAAAGAGACCGCAGATCAAGCAATCCGCGCAATACGCGACCAGGATGCTGAGAAACTTGCTGCGTTAGTACACCCAGAGAAAGGTGTAAGATTTACACCTTACACCTATGTTTCAGTAGAACAGGATTTAGTTTTTAACCAAGAAGCGATTAAGAACTTCTTCACCGATGATACAATATATCACTGGGGTTATTTTGATGGTACCGGCTGGGATATTCTCATGACTCCCAACGAATACTATCGTCGCTTTATTTATTCCCATGACTTCGTCAATGCGGAGCAGATTGGTTACAACGAGGTTCTCAGTTTTGGTAATATGCTGCAAAACCAGTTTGAAGTTTATGAAAACCCGATTATTGTCGAGTATTATTTCTCTGGTTTCAACCCGGATTATGCCGGCATGGATTGGAAAAGTCTGCGCCTAGTCTTTGAACATCATGTTGACGGCTGGAAATTAGTCGGGATCATTCATAATGAGTGGACAATCTAGAGCATGTTAAAACCGCCTGGTAACGCCTAGGCGGTTTTGCTATTATTCATGATGGTGACGGAACAACTCATTTGGTTCCTCCACCTCACATTCAACATAGGCTGCAGCTTCTGCTGCGTGGGCTACGTTGACTGCGAAGAGCGCCCACCTTCGCCGCTTAGAACTGCATCTAGTTCAGTAAGTTTACCTTCAAAAAAGGCCTCAATGTTCTCTCCAGCTGAAACAGGTAAAGCCCTATACATTATTATACCTGCAGCTTCAAGGGTATCAGCTGCGTTTTTACCACAGCTGGGAGTAATCAGTATCTCTACACCACTATCAGCCACTATTTGAGATGCTTTAATACTTGCGCCTCCAGTACTTTCAGCAGCGCTGTTTTCCAAAAAGAAAGATTCTTTGTTATCCGCATCGTAAATTAGGAAATATGGAGCTCGACCAAAAGATAAGCTTATAGTTGACTCCACAGTTTTTTCCACTACCGGTACAGCTATCTTCATACTGATCCTCCATTCTAGAAGATTATGAACCGTTCAGACCTTTTTCACCTGCAAATCTTCTGCGTCGCCTGCGTCTGCGACAGCCGCGTCCGCAGCCTTCTCCCTCGTCATCACATAAGCGGTACTGTCCACCTTCAATAATCAGAACCTTGCCATCTACCAGCGCCTCTGCAAGTTTTCGTCTAGCCTTACCGTAGATGCCCTGAACCGTTGTCCGGGCCACCTTCATCTGCTCCGCACATTCTTCCTGAGTAAATCCCTCTAAGTCGATCAGTCTAATCGTTTCATACTCATCAACCGTCATCAATACAAGCTCCCGCCCAACATTAGGCACACCTAAAGGACCAAAACGGTTGGATTCAGGTAAACTACACACTCTTCTCCATTTCATAGGTCTGCCGATAATCACCACCCCCAAACATTTAAGGGCAATCGGAGCGTCCTCCGATCACCCCCGGTCCTGTTATAACCTTTTTAACTGTTTTTCAATGAGCTTAACCCGTTCTTGCAGGATGGTTTTTTGCTGTTCCAGCAATTCTTTTTGGAATCCGGGATCTGTGGGTGCTGAATTGGCAGCAAAGACTCCGCTGTAACCTAATCCAAATCCCCTCCCGAAACCGCAGCCAAAACGCGGTCTAAATCCAGATTCGTACCCTGCCCAGCCTGCGCAGTAACCCATGCCTCGTCCGGTAATGGGGCCGGCACCAAGCGGGCCAGTTCCATCTCTTCTTGGCACAGCAGTCACCTCCTTATGTTTTTGACATATGTCATTTACCTATAGTATACATTATTATTGACATATGTCAATAATTGCATGCAAAAATCCCTCGGTGCTTTAACTTGCTTAACCGAGGGATTCCACTAGCTATAGATAAAGCCCCACATGATGTGAGGCTTGAGTGAGTTATTATCAGCAAAATCTAGATACCTGCTGCGGCAGAAAAACGTGAACTCAGCACTATGGTACTTAAGGGCATTACATCAGACACTTTTGGGCTGACACCTGCTTCCATCAGAATCTGTTCATCGGGTTGAATCCGGACAAAACTGAATCCTGCGGCAGCATAATACTCTGCCAGACGGTTGAGGTCAGTAATGCAGTTGCTGTTTCCATTTTCATATTTACTGTCAATTGGATCTGCCAGCAGAAAGATCATGTCGGAACTGCATTTTGGCACTATTTCCAGAACATACCTGCACAAATGCATTCCGATGCGCTGTCCTCTAAACTTGGGGTGAACATCCAATCTGTCAAGGATGTAAACACTTCCTTCATTTAAAGCATTTCCATAAAGAGCATTGGCAGCAACTTCATCAGCTCGGATGCCGATTGCTTTACTGTCTTCATCAAACCGTGACAGCCATTCGCTCCAGCAGATGCCCATGTTTTGACGCCATCTAGCTGGATATTCCTTCACAAATATCTCGGCAATGATAACTACTGGCTCGCTCTCTCCACTGAGCAGATATCCAAGCTGCTTTAATTCTTCAATACTTAGGTTTGGGATTTGTTCGCTCAAAACCTTCCAAGAGATGACCAACCGCAGATTATGCTCGATGCGTCCGTATTCATAATCCGTCTCATATTGGACAAATCCCAGAAAACTTGAGTAGGTAGAATGTTCGATAGTTGGTTTAACCTCAAAGATACTACCTGCATAAGCAAATTTCACCGTTAACGGCATAAATTTCAATCTTCCTTTAATGAGGTATTCTCTACTCAACGTTTTTTTGTATTCAATTGTGGTACACGACTAGGCTGTTAGCTGCATTATCACTGCAGCAATCTGCTTGCCCGTCTCACCGCCCCTATCTTTATTCAGCTGCCTAAATCAAATATATCATGCTGTCAGCTATTATTCCACCTGGATATATCAGGCTAATACAAGAAATTTCCTGCAAAAGTATCCATTTAAACAAAATATACCTAACTTATGACAGCACAGCTCTTTATCTTGCGCTCCTTGACTAGGATCGGATTCTTAATTATGATTGAGTCATATTGGGAACGGAGGATGCTGTTTATGGGAACTTCTACATACAAAAATACTCTCTACGCCTGCTATCAAGGTTATATTACTCAGGCTATAGTTAATAACTTAGCTCCACTGTTGTTCGTAATTTTCCAGCAGCAGTTCCATCTCACCTACGAAATGGTCGGGCGGCTGATTCTGATTAACTTCACTACCCAGATCATCGCTGATATCGCCGCTGCAAGGTACAGTGACCGAATTGGCTACCGCAAAGCTGTTGTGTTAGCCCACCTTTTCTGCGGCACCGGTTTAATACTGCTGGGTCTTTTACCGCTGGTTATGCCTACTTCTTATTGGGCTTTGGCAATCGCAGTTGTTATCTACGCCATAGGCGGTGGTATTATTGAGGTATTAATCAGTCCGATCGTTGAATCGCTGCCGGGAGAGGCTAAAGCCTCTGCCATGAGCCTGCTGCATTCATTTTACTGCTGGGGTCAGGTAGGTGTTGTGCTGGTCACAACCGTCCTGTTAAAAATGATCGGACCACATTATTGGTATCTTCTGCCAATAATGTGGTCGATAATTCCCTTGATTAATATGTATAACTTTACCCGGGTACCCCTCCGTGACCCTGTTCCAGATACCGAACGCATCCCCGGAAACAAGCTTCTGAGAAACAGTGGTTTTTGGGTAGCACTGCTGTTAATGGCCTGCGCTGGAGCATCAGAATTAACGATGGTGCAGTGGTCATCCCTGTTTGCCGAGCAGGGCTTAGGTGTACCTAAGATCCTCGGCGACTTGGTGGGTCCCTGCTTATTTGCGGTGCTGATGGGAATCGGCCGCACTTTATATGGCTGGTACGGCCAGAAACTGCGGATTGAGCGGGCGCTGCTTGTCAGCAGTCTATTCTGTACATTCTGCTACGCTGTCACTATCTTCAGCCCTTATCCGCTGATCTCGCTGTTAGGATGCGCTTTATGCGGTCTCTCGGTCAGCCTGATGTGGCCGGGCACTCTCAGTTTAACCGCTGCTAGAATACCAAGGGGTGGAACTTTGATGTTCGGGTTGCTGGCAATATTCGGTGATGTAGGCGCTGCTATCGGACCTTGGACCGCCGGAATTGTTTCCGACTATGCCGCCCATTCAACAATTCTCAAATCGCCGGAACTGGGGCTAAAAGCGGGTTTAGGAGTTGTAATGATCTTTCCGATCCTGATGATTATCGGAATTTTATTGCTTAAAAAAGCCAACAACAATGAAAACGTTAAACAGATGACCTCACCAGCGATATAGATGACTCGAGTCGCTGGGTTTATAAGAACAAGCAAGATATCATGGACTCAATCAAAAAGAGCTGGGCGGTACCAGCTCTTTACTATGTGGGCAAATCTAGTAAGGAAATAAACCCTGTACTTCGGAAATAATTCGGGTGATAAAGTATCTATCCTGGTCTTTTCCTACAGCGAGAGTAACAATATACTCGCCGGCAGGACCTGCAGAAGTAGTCAACTTAAAGAGCAGATCAAACTCCATCTGGGTTTCACTTATCTTCCGTTCGCTTCGAACAGCACATTCACTTACCCAAGGGCTGGAGGTGCCAGTTACCCACATCAGTTCTTCGTATTGATTGCGGAGCCTAGACCTAAGCTCCGGCGATAACACTGCAAACTGCGCTGCTCCGTTTCTGGTTTTTACACCTTCAGCCCACTTGTCCGCAGCTTCCCGAAAAGAGCGAGGAGCGAAAGCCCCTTCCAAAAGCTTTAACTGTCTCTGCAAAAGTTGGAGACCGGATAGCTCACTATCTGCCTGAGCAGATCCAATAATGACTGTCGTCAAAACTATCAGCAACACTACCTTAATTACCGGTTTTGCTCTTAACAAGTCCTTCACCTCCGAATACTCTACTGCAGCGGCAATCAACTTATGATGCCGCAAGCCAGATCCCATCTGTCCATCATGACAATCGATAGAAAATGTGATATCCGGCAGAACCTCAAGAATCATGCGGTGAATGTTGAGATACAGCTCTACTAGAAAGAGATCCTAATCTGCAGGTACACTTATAATCCGTTCGTCAGAAGGTCTATCAAGTTGAGGTTGCTGATCATCTGAGATCATCATTTCACGTCATTCCAGAGCTTGGACTAACTCAGAAGTCTCAAGGGGCTTGTTTATTATCAGCCTGCCGGAATCTATCAACTTGTCCAGTTTTTCAGCATAAGCAGGATAGCGCTTGTGCATCCGAGCAAATGCAGGATGATTTGGTCTAAGGTCCCGTTTAATTGAAATGTAATGCAGCGAAAAACATAATTCTTCAACAATGCCGTCGGCAAATACGGCGACTACTCCTTTTTGTTTTAGGTAATCATCTTTCTCAAGCAATCCCACACTGCCCGCGTGAGGGTCGGCTGAACCAACCATTACTCGTCTAATCTTAGACATTACTATCGCACCAATACACATTGGACAGGGTTCGACTGTAGTATATAGAATCAGATCCTTATCCTTCTGCCTTTGTAGAGGCAGATTATTAAGAGCATTGATCTCTGCATGAGCAATTGGTGTCATCCTAATTGTGTTGCATGACTCCAGATTATCCCTAAGCTGATTTCTGCCGCGTGCCACTACATTGCCATTATCTTCCAAAATAACCGCAGCAATGCCAAAGGAACCAGCATTATACGCCTCCACCGCTAGATTAATGCATTCTGTCCAGCTACCTAAAGCTTTCACTGCATTCACATCCTTACCCTATTTTGTACCAAACCAATTATCATTCATCGCTCTATTCTTTTACTGAAGCCAGCTCGCGATGTAAGCCGCGTTTGCGTTTTCACCAGAAAACACCTTCATTTACTTCCCTCCTGCAGCCTAAATGTTTCTGCTTTTGTAATGGTTTGCTTCAGCCAGATCGGAGCGGTTGAGCTTCTGAGTATCTCATCACAGGACATCCACTGTACACCGGCAACTTCATCACCTGATAAAGGCATCGGTTCACCAGATTTATGCTTGCAGACAAATACTATATCAACAACGGGTTCATTTTTATCAGTTAAGAAGAATTTGCTCTCCAGGTAGTGCAGTTCATCCCCAACCTCGACACCCACTTCTTCAAGAACTTCCCGTCTCAAAGTTGATTCCAGCACACCATTGGCTGCATCATCTACCTCTACTTTACCTCCTACTAAAGACAGCAAACCCGGCGCATGTTCTTCTTTCTCACTTCGTTTGATAATCAGCCACCGATCTGCTTGATGTATTGCTGCTTCAACAATTACGATATAAAACATAGTTTCCATCACTTTACCCCCTTGACTGCTGCCTAATTCTCTGATTTAAAATAATATTCACGAAATCCGTGTCAGAATCCTTCGAGGACCGCTTTATCAATCTAGATGATTTCGTACTATCACTCAACACGATTCGTACGATTATTTGACACATTTTGTTCAAATTATTTATAATCGCATTAAGAGGTGAGTCTATGTCTAAGCAGAGGGAACCGAAAAAAACTATTACCGCTACAGAGTTTAAACAGAACCTGGGTATTTACTTAGATCTTTTACGCACCATTTGATGTCCTTTTGTACAAAGAAGGATTTAAAGATCCCGATGTGGTTCAGCCCGACCTCCTAATTGCCTGCGACATTGATGACACCACTCCCGACGACGAGCGCTATATGGGAACACCGACGTTGGTGGTAGAAATCCCTTCGTCCAGTACGCGCAGAAATGATATGGCTTATAAACTGAACAGCTATATGCTCGGTGGAGTCGAAGAATACTGGATTGTAGACCCTGAAGCAGAAACCGTAATGGTTTATACTTTTAATGATTTTGACATAATTGAGTTTAAAGTATACTCCTTAGAACAAGAAGTTCGGTCATTGGTATTTGACGGCTTAACCGTTCAAGCTAGTGAAATCTTTAAGCGCTGAAATAACTACAATACTTTTACCATGATTAAGCAGGGATTTTCAGGACCCCATATTTCTTTTATGGCCTCCACAGGAATAAATCCGACTTTCGTGTAGAAACGCCTGCTTTTTTCATATTCAGCTGATTCCCTAGTCTCGTCCAGCGTCTTAACCTGCAGCAGCTTATACCCCTGCAGCTTTAACTCTTTGCATATAAAACTGATTAGTCTTGTTCCTATTCCTAACCAGTGATACTTGGCCATTAACCCAATTAGATATAATTCGGCTGTGAACTTAGTAGTTTCTTTAATTGAGGCGAAACCAATTATATTCCCATCCAAAATCACGGCAACAAAAGGTTTTGCCCTTACTCCCTGCGCATAGTGCTCATTTGCTTCCGGAATACCAAACCAGAGGGGAAGATCAAACAAAACTTTTCTGCATATACTCTCTTTTAGTTCTGGATCGTCAATATAAGTAAACTTAATGTCCATAACCTGCTCCTTCCAGCATCTGTCTTTCAAATTCTCTCTGAGTTTAAAAAATCTCTGATTCTATCACCGGCATCTATTTCATCCAACCTTAACAAACCATCAACAGCATATGATTCGGCTTTGTCTAAAAGGTGCCACAGTTTAATTAGGAACGAGCATACTCCTTTGCTGTACCAAGATGAACCATAGGCAGAGGCATCCAATCACCCCTTTACTCTTGCCACTACTCTTGCAATGGACGAATCTGCTTTAATATTCAATGGCAGGGCAATTACTTCAAAAGACTTGTAATCCAGTAATTGATCGAGCCTGGTTAAATTCTCTATGATCAGAACTCCATGTTCAAATAGGTATTTATGAACATCAAAGGGATCTTTGTCTGGTGAAGGAGTGTCCAGACCAATCATTTTTACTTTGTTCTTCACAATTAGCTCAGCAATATCTAGGCTCAGCACTGGATATTCGCAGAAATAAGCAGGTTGGCCAAAAGTCTTACTGTGACCAGTATGAAAAAACACGATCTGCTTCCCGTTAATAATCTCCTCGTATTCACTCTTTCCGCGAATAACGTTTGGCTCTGCCGAAACATCGATCACACAACCCTCGCCAATAAACGTGCTTAAATCAATTTCGTTTAAATAGGTTTGGCTGGCTGTTAAATGCATCGGCCCATCAATGTGAGTGCCGGTATGCATATTGATGGACAGGTCATAATTGTTGTAGGAGTCTGAAGTAAAAACTCTCGCATGTGTAAGCCTGGTTGCAGAATCACCGGGATAAACCGGCATCTGGTCAGTAATTTCATGAGTAAGATCAATAATCATGCCTATCTCCTCTCTGGTAAACCATTTGCTAAAAACATGTTGAATTAGTACTCTAAAACTATATAATTAGAGACGAGTAGCTCTATTTATCGCTAGACACGAAAGGGGTGCTCTTTTAATGAACGATTACGAACCACTAAAGGGTGGTGCGCTTACCGGTGAGCGGTACCGTGTAATTGTCTCAACAGATATTGGCGGCAGTGACCCAGACGATTATCAATCAATAGTTCACTATCTGCTGTATTCTGATATATTTGACACCGAGGGTTTACTCTCCTCGCCATGGGGGGAAGGAACTGTCCAGGATATTCTCGATGTAATTGATGCTTATGATAAGGATTATCCGAACCTGATCCGCCACTCCAAGACTTATCCTACTCCAGAATACTTAAGGTCAATTACAAAACAAGGAGCAATCGATGCTGCTCCTTATAAAGGCTATTCCAAGCCAACCGAAGGTTCCGAATGGATTATCCAATGCGCGAAAAAAGACGATCCGCGCACCCTCTATATCCTTGTTTGGGGTCTCTTAGACGATGTAGCACAAGCACTGCATGATGATCCAAGCATTCAAGCTAAGCTCCGTGTATATTACATTGCTGGGCCGAATAAAAAATGGGGTGTTAACTCTCATGCTTATATAGAGCGCAACTTCCCCAACCTTTGGATGATCGAGAACAACTCAACCTACCGCGGCTGGTTTGTGGGCGGCGATCAGTCTGGAGATTTAGGCAACCAAACATTTGTGAATGAACATATCCAAGGACACGGCGCCTTAGGCGAATTCTTCTGCCGGTTCCTCGATAACACAATCAAAATGGGCGATACACCTTCTGTTGCCTATCTTTTAAGAGGCAATCCGGAGAATCCGGAAAGTCCAAGCTGGGGCGGACAGTTTATCCCGGTTCATTCCAGGCCAAATACTGTATTTCATGGCAATACCACTTTGGACGATGTCGTAGAGCTGTTTGGACTTGCCGAATTCGTTTTCAAAGGTCCACATATTGATATAGATCCGGACACCCCCGCTTTTACAATGACAATCGCCCGTCAGGACTTCATGGGATATTATACCGGTGATGGAGAGTATCGGATCCGCTTTATGCCAAAGAGTATCGGTGACTGGTCATACGTGGTTTCCAGTGATATTCCAGAATTAAACGGTCTAACAGGACAGTTCCGCTCGGTGGCGGAGTCACAGGTAAGCCGCGGCAGAGACCCGCTGCGGTTTGCTAATTGGTGGTCTGATATTCTTGATCCTGAGCTGAAAGACGGCGAGATCTCCGGGTCAAAAACAGTTAATAAGTGGCGCGATCAATTCCTCCGGGACTTCCAAAAACGGATGGATCGCTGTACAGGCTGAAAAAACCTCACCCTCTCCTAAGCGAGGGTGAGGTTCTTTATCACCTGCTATTCAGCTGTCAGATCATTTTTCCGCAGCCATGCCCGATATGCATCAGAGAGGTTGGCAGCGTAGCTGCCCACAAATTGATATCCATTGCGGCGTTCATGACTTAAGTTAGCATAGCTGGCTTTGATATCCATAACTGTTCCTTCCGGACGAATGAGTTCGCCTTGAGGACCAACAATAATTGGATGAAGATTGCCATCGGCATCCCTATAGAGGTTGCGTAAGTTTCCTCCACCAGGATAATGTTTACCCGGCATTGCGCCTCTCACGATCGGTCTATAGGTATCCACCTCGCGCGGATTGGGCCGGAAGGTTGGTTCTCTGCGGTCAAAGAACAGCGGTTCAAAAGTATCAATGTCAATAAACCTTGCCCACAGGCCCCTAGCGTTAGGACTTTCAACGAGCACCCGATCGCTTCCCCAAGGTGAGGAACCTGTTGTTAGCGCGTAGCCGCGAATTTCCACATGCTCGAAAAACTTAACCGCAGAATGGATCGCTCTCTGTACCCGCTCCCAAATAGTAAGCTCTTCACCCAAGACATTGTCCTGATCTAAGCTGATCAGAAACTCTTTATCAAGACCCATCAAGAAGTTAATAATCCCGATTGACTCCGAACCGCTGATTGAAGGCGGCTCATAATCTCTGGCCCATGATGGTTCCAGAGTTACCCGATCATGCTGTGCGCACCACGCAGTGAGCATTCCCTGCTTTTCAGAGTAAATTTGGGTATCAAGAATACAGTCAATACCCCGAATTAAGGAGTCTTCAATTTTGGCATATGTTTCTTCATCGATACTGAAGAATTGATCAGGATTGGAGTAAATATCCCACCACAGGCGCAGCACTTGGGTCATAGCATTATCATTATAAGTGATCTCGCCGTGATATGAACTTGGCTGGTTCATCCGCTGTGGAAATCCACCGTTCGGATACTGGGCCTTAAGCACACCGTTTATGCCGAGCAGATAAGCATCTCTATAGCGCTCGATCTTTGTTGCTTGATACATTCTGATCAGATAGCGGATCTCAGGAATGGTAACCCCATTATCCAGGGATGCATCAGTGTTATCTTTTTGCGAAAGCAGCTGGCGCTTCAAGGTTTCTGTCATCTGAACACTCATATCGATGTTCTCAACCCAGCCGCCGCTGTTCCTCTGGTATATCAAGAGATTATCAGCTAAGCGGATCGATTCGGCGGAACCATACCACGCTTCATTCTGACCATTCATCGCGCCGTGAGCAACTTTTCCAGGGAATACATAAGCACCGGTACTGATGATCAGTACACTGCTTTCCTCATCCCATCCGGCTGATACTCCCAGGGCTGATGCAACCGGCTGAGCAGGAATATACAGCACATCATCAATGATCACAGGCGCTGCCAGCATCGCAGTGCTTTTATCGCCTACCAGCAGTTCAGCGCTGCCAACACGCAAAGCAGCTGTGTTTTTGCCCCTTGTAGCTGCAATTGTTTGTAAATCTGCCGATAGCTCCCACTCCACATCTTCGCCAAAGATTGCTTCAGCTGTTTGATATGGTATCATCAGCACTCCGTTAACCAGAAACGGTGCGGCGGAGGTGTCTTCAGCCAGTACTGGTCTTAATTTGTCATTAAGATACATTTCCGGATTGTTCTCCATTAAGACTGCACGTTGGAATGGATATCTCCACTCGGTTTCATAATAGGCTCCCCACTCTTTTCGGCCGGCAGGATTGCGAACCGTTAATTTCACAACATTGGTCCGCACCGGGTCAACACCATCAGCAGAGATCTCGCAGAATAGATAATATGTACCGAGATCGATGTTCTCCGGTACAGCGTAGACCGGTCCCACTGCACCGCTGATGAGTTCCGCATCTGCACCGCTTACACTATTGGACCTATACCACTGATAGCTGAGTTCTGAATCGACTCCGATTCCTGTCGCAGTAACACTTAATCTAGTATTTTCGTCAATCATACCGGCTACAGCAGTGATATCACTCGGTTCTTCATCAATTCGAATTCTGCCAAAGCCGGCAAATTCACCAGCACCGGTATATATGCTGATGTTAGCAATCTGAGCAGTCCAGGATGAGCCGCCACCCTTGGTAATTCCACATACTGCCATTAAACCGACACCATTGTCTTCTCCGGGGAGATCAGCCGCAAAAGTGCGGGAGTACCCTGCGTTCGGGCCTTCAAGCAAGGTTAACGTTACAACTGCGGAGTTGGAGCTATAATCCAACACAGCAGAAACATTAATCCACTGATTGGCAGTGAAGTTAGGATCAGCAGCAGTCACAGCAACTGTATTTTCAAGATTAGCCGCAGTAATCTGCCACGAATCATCTTTTTCAACTATATTGGCAATGTTTTTCTTAAAATCAAGGTAAAGTCCGCCTTCTCTTCCATCTGCCGCATCGACTGATAGAATTCGGAATATATGGCGGTTATCGGAACGCCTCAAGTTTGTATCAATATTTACTCCGGTTTCGAAGAAAGCTACCGCGGCACCTCTTGTTGCATTGCCGAAATTGGAAGGCAGGTTTACATCGAATTCCAGCTTATACAGCCCTGCTCGGTCAGCACCTTGGAGCACTCTGCCTGCTGCGCGACCGGCAGTGCTGGATTTTCTCAGTGTAAGGGCTCTTCCCACCATCGGATCGTCACCAATAGATTGGTTTTCAACCGGAAATCCGTTGCCGCCAAACATTTCGGCAAACCAGATGTCCTCGTCAGCAAAATCTGTTCCATCAACTTTGGTCCAAACCACGTCAGAAGCATACACCGCTGCCTGGGTCAGAACACAAACTAGAAATACTGTCAGAATTATTCCTTGTCTCAGCCGTCTGCTCTTGCGTTTCATAAAGCTCCCCCTTGCTTAAAATTTGATTTTATTTCCGAAGCAATATTAAAGTTTACATTAAATTAATTTTTGACACCAACTGCTGTTTTCCTGCCTGCTTACTGCTAAAGTATTATTTCCTGGGGAAATGCTTCACAGCGAGCGATATGCCACATTTTATCGATGTAAGCGGTTGTGTAAATCTGCTCAAGATTATGATAATAATATGCAGCTTGATCTGTTAGTTTATAGAAATCTTCGTGTTTGTAAATCAGCCCGAGTTTTTCCAACAGCCAAAACTCAAACCCGTATATCTTCTCCAGGGGCTCACCAACAACCGAGTGGAACTGCTCCGGTGACAGGCTCATAGAATAAGCACTCCAGAACAAATAATAGGCCGCCCGCTGGTACCGAGTAAACTCAAGGGTGAGCATTGTGGGCAGCTGCCCGGATCTGACTCTCTCTATATACGCGGGAATTGAGAAGGTGTTAATTTTAAACTGATCCCGAAGCAGTGAAGCAGCAGACACCCCGAAGCCCAAGAAGAAGTCTCGTGTAATCGAAGAATACTTCGGAGTTCCCGGTGCGGCAAAAGTCCACACCGAAGTTCGCTCTCTGCCTGCAGCTCTGCAGTGCTCTACCAGTGCCTGGAGCATTTGTTTTTTACTCCGCTTTGAGAGCGGCTTATATTTGTTATCCGCAAAGGTAAAATCGATGAAAGGATAGGTTGAAACTTGGGTAGCCCCATACTTAAATGCAGTATCCACATCCTGCAGCAGGGATGCTGTTGTTTGTCCAGGAATGGCAAAAATCAAATCTACATCGACTGCTGCAAAACCGGCATTACCTGCTAATTCCAGTTCCGCCTCTGCACTCTTTCCCATCCGCCCTAGATTGGCTAAACACTGTTTATCAAAAGACTGCACACCCAAACATACCATATTCACACCTGCATCTTTGAGCTTAGAAAGATTGGATGGGGTCAGATCTTCCGGATGGAGTTCGATGCCGATGCCTTCAGTTATAACAAAATACCGCTGGATGGCATTAATGATCCGTTCCAGATCATCAATCAGCAGGGCAGGTGTGCCTCCACCGAAGTAGAGGCTGGTCACCTGCTTTTTCCCTGCTGAAGCTTTACCCACAAGCTCTATTTCTTGGAGCAGCGCCTTGAGATATAATTCCACAAGCTCTGATTGATACTTGACTCGGCAGTAAGGACAGAAGCTGCACAGTGAGCGGCAGAACGGGATGTGCACATACAAACCCAGATTGTCCAAACAATGGTAATCAAGGTGATTGCTGTATTCGCTCTGAAATCGGAAAGGTTCAAAGCTGCGGGTAAGATACATTCGGATCAGCGAGGTCAGCATTTTAACTGCTCAGCAAATCATGGTAATCGCTGTTTTTTTCCATCTGGTCCTTCACAAACGAACACTGAGGAATAACCTGAAGATTTTCCTCTCTTACCCATTCAATAAACCTTTCAAGCAGCAGCTTAGCAACACCTTGGCCTCTCAGCTCATTAGAAACATAAGTGTGATTGGCTATCACCCGATTGCGCTCCGAAGGCACCCAAGTGATTTCTGCCAGTGGATTTGCTTCTGAATCGCCGATATAGAATTTATTTGTACCTTTTTTTATCTCTAACATTGATCGTTCAACTCCTTTCACTTTCCTGTGTAGTTAATGAAATGTTCCCCGTGCCCATATCAGATCCCTTTCTCTCCAAGCTATGCATAAGTGCTAAAAAAAAGAAGATATCAGCCAGCTCCATCTGCTGTAAGCTGATATCTTCTAGAAAATCTACACCATTTTGCTCAGCGCTTCCCAGATTCCGGTTAAGTACATTGCTCCAAGCGCTCGATCGTATAAACCATATCCAGGCCTGCCCTTTTCGCCCCAAATCATTCTACCGTGATCTGGTCTGAGATAGCCATCAAAACCTATTTCATACAGGGCTTTCATAACTTCAAACATATCCAAAGAACCATCGCTGGATAAATGTGATGTCTCGTGGAAATCACCCGGAGCGTAGATCTTTAGATTCCGCACATGAACAAAATGAATCCTACCTCTTTTACCAAATTCCCTAATCATTGCCGGAAGGTCGTTATCCAAATTAGCTCCCAAGGAACCTGTGCATAATGTCAGTCCGTTGTGGGGAGAATCCACTAGGCTGAGCACCCTGGCTAAATTGTCTCTGTTAGTAATAATCCGAGGCAGACCAAATACAGACCACGGCGGATCATCCGGATGAATTGCCATCTTTACACCGGTTTCATCACAGACAGGCTTCAGCCTTTCCAAAAAGTATTTGAGGTTATCAAACAGCTTGTCCTCGTCCACTGCTGCATACTGGCTCAACACCTGCTTCAATTCCGCCAGTCTTTCCGGTTCCCATCCCGGCAGAGAAAATCCCTGCGAGCCTTCTCTGAACCGTTCAATAATTTCCACCGGATTGGTATCTATAATCTTATCCTCATGATATGCCATAGCATAGGAGCCATCCTCAAGCTGCATGGCCAAATCAGAGCGGAGCCAATCAAAGACAGGCATAAAATTATAGCAGATCACCTTTACACCTACACTGGCGAGATTTCTAATGGTCTGGATGTAATTGTCGATATATTGATCCCTGGTGGGCAGTCCCAGCTTAATATCTTCGTGAACATTTACGCTTTCCACGACTTCAAACTTAAGCCCGCTCTTTTTGACATCATCAGCTAAAGCGCGAATTTTATCCAGCGGCCACTCTTCTCCAACTGGCACATCAAAAAGGGCTCCAGCTATACCACTTACCCCAGGGATTTGGACGATATATTCCAAACTAACATGGTCGTCATCTCGGCCGAACCAGCGCAAAATCATTTTCATTACTATCACCTCATTTGTTGAATTTACAGTGATATGGTGCTTTCTATCCGATCAATGCAGCATTTTTTATACTTTTTACCGCTACCGCAAGGACAGGGATCGTTTCTGCCAACATCCCAGATTTCACGCTGCACCCATACCAATCTTTCTTTAATATGTGAAGGTGTCATTCGCCGCTTTAATCCAAACACTATTGTGTTCATGTAAGGAGCAATATAATTAAAAAACTGCTGATAGGCACCGCACAAGTAATTTAAACCCTTTTCGCCGTCGCTAGTTCGGATAGTCCTATTCTTAGGACAGCCGCCGTTACAGATAAATCTAACCGCGCACTCTAGACATTTCCGCGGGAGAGTTTCGAATTTATTTAGTCCAAATTGAATTTGCTGGTTCGAATTGGCCATTTCAACAAGAGATTTTTCTTTTATATTGCCTAATTTATATTCTGGAAAAACAAAGTGGTCGCAGGAATAAACGTCTCCATTGAACTCCACCACTTCAGCATTTCCACAGGTTTTCGAAAAAGTGCACAAGGCCGGTGGAAATCCGGCCCAGGCCCTTACTGCATCCTCAAAAATCTGCACAAATACTTGACCGTAATCTTTATTAATCCATTCATCAAAAATGGCAACCAGAAAATTACCATAATCTGCGGGATTCACAGAGAGCTCGTCAGTATTCCCCAGATTGTCATAATTTACGATGGGAATAAACTGAATAAAGTCGCCACCTAATTCTTTTATGGAAATATACACGTCCAAAGGAAACCTAGAATTCAAATTGTTGACAGTGCAGAGAACATTATACTCAACTTTGTGCTTTTGTAGAAGCCGAATTCCACTCACGACCTTGTCATATGTAGGGCGGTTGTGCTTATCTTTGCGACACAAATCATGCAGTTCCTTTGTGCCGTCCAAACTGATACCGACTAAAAAATTATTTTTCTTGAAAAAACTGCACCAATTATCATCTAAAAAAATCCCATTTGTCTGGAAGCTGTTTTGAATGTGCCAACCCGAAGGTAAATATTTCTTTTGCAATTCAACCGCTTTCTGAAAAAATTCAAGCCCCCGAATTGTCGGCTCTCCGCCCTGCCAGCCAAAATTTATTATAGGTCCGGACTGGATCTCAATATACTGTTTTATGTATTCCTCAAGCAGCTCGCAGTCCATCTGAAAGGATTTTTCTTCAGGATAATTCTTAACCTTACAGCGCGGGACATTGGGAAAGACCATGATTGAATGATTAAGATGATATGCATCGGCTGTTCTTCTGGATGTTTGACTCATTTCCAAACTCCTTTGCGGTCGAGGACTTACAGATTGTTAAATGCAAGTACAATATTTAACATATCATACTTGCATTTATAGTGTAGATTACTTGTCTGCTGATTCAACAACTACTGCTTGAGTTTGAGCTACGATGCAAAGACTGGCTGCTTTAAATGTATGTTCCTGAGTCATAGCATTTTCTGTTCCGTTTAAACAATCCAGGATGAACTGACCAAAAAACGGAAAGCCCACTTGACCGGAAACATGAAAATGCTTTTCGCCTTCATGGTTTACCAGATATACATGGTCGCCGCCCTGATCGCGAACTATGTCAATATATTTTCTAACTTCAATATAACCATCTGTTCCTAAAATCAGAACGCGGCCATCTCCCCAAGTTCTCAGTCCATCTGGAGTAAACCAATCGACTCTAAAGTAAAATGTTGCACCGTTATCAGCGATTAAGGTAGCATCGCCAAAATCTTGGAATTGAGGATAATCTTTGAAGTTATAGTTAGCAACCTTGCTGTGAACAACCTTTGCGTCTTTGGCTCCGGTGTAGTATAAAAACTGCTCGATTTGATGACTTCCTATATCGCAAAGAATTCCACCATAACATTCAGGATCGAAAAACCAATCCGGTCTCTGTGAAACATTAGCTCGATGCGGTCCGGTACCAATCACCTGGACGACGCGTCCAATAGCTCCTTCCTCAACTAACTGGCCCGCAAATACAGCTCCTTCGTTATGAATCCGTTCGCTGTAATAAATTCCCCACTTTAATCCGGTTTCCCGAACTTTCTTCTCAGCAGCTTCTACCTGCTCTAGTGTTGTAAAGCCTGGTTTGTCAGCAAAGAAATGCTTACCGCTGTCCAACGCCTTTAAACCCCATTTGTGCCTGTCTACCGGTATACTTGCACAGGCAATGAGATTAATAGACTCATCGCTCAAGATCTCTTCTGCTGTTTCAGCAGCTTTGGCTTGGGGATATCTTCTGCAGAAGGTTTCTACTTTCTTTGGATCAGGGTCATATACCGCAACCAAGTTTGCACCGGCTTCAATTAATCCATTGCACATGCCGTAGATGTGCCCATGGTCTAAGCCGATTGCTGCAATTAAAAACTCTCCATCCTGTACAACTTTGTTTGGTTTCCCCTTGGGAGCATAGTTCATTCCGTCTCGTCTATTCATAATATTTTCACCCCATGTATTTTTACATTGACTAATAATTACCGCCGGTTGTAATTTCGTTATCTGAGAAATTCTCAACGCTTACCTTCTTTTCATAAAATTTCACAGCATGTTTTAATATGCCTGCGTGGGTATAGAAAGGACTGTCCTTGCCAAGAGGTAGTTTTACAGTCTCTCCTAAACTTGCTGACTGGTAAATAGCTGTGATTAATTCCAGCGTTTGTCTGCCATCTTCCCCTGTAATCAGGACATCCTGTTTGCCCTCTACCGCCGATAATACATCCTCAATTTGACCTTTGTGGAACTGGTATTTAAGCGGTTCGCGTTGATCGAAAACCTTTTGGATCTCGGCTTCCAGCTCCAGGTTAGGCTCAGGAAATCCATTCCCTTTTGACTTTGATGCTACAACTTTCCAGGGTACAGAAACTCTAGCATCCTTACCTTGGAAAATCAGCTGCTGCTCCTCTCCGTGATGAATCACGGAACTGGTTATTTGAGCCAGGGCTCCGCTGGCATACTTGCAGATGGCAATTGAAATATCCTCAACTTCAGCATTGTCATGAGCTGCATTGCTCATAACGGCTGTAACTTCTTGCGGCATTCCATTCATCCAGCGGAAGATATCAATATGGTGCACAGCATGGTTTAAAGTCGGGCCTCCTCCTTCTTTTTCCCAGGTGCCTCTCCACCATAAGTCATAGTAACTGTAACCTCTCCACCAGAAAGAATCTACCTGCGCATGGACGATCGGGCCCATCGAACCGGAATCTAATACATCCTTTAACTTCATCATTGGAGTTGCGAAACGATTTTGGGAAATGATCGACAAAATCTTGCCGTTTTTAGCGGCCGCTTCATTCATGGCATCGCATTCTTCCAGTGAGGAAGCCATCGGTTTCTCGCAAAGCACATGCACTCCGGCATTCAGAAAATTAATTGAGATTTCTGCATGTGTATATGGTGGTGTACAAACAGATACTAAGTCAATGTCTTTTCTATCAAGCATTTTTTCGTGATCATCATAAATATCTACATCTAAATTGTACCTTTTGGCTGCTGCTTCTGCTTTTTCCGGGTAAATATCGCACAGGGCTACAATTTTACACCGATCCTTAAATTCTAAAAAAGCTTCAATATGCGTGGGAGCAATTGCACCCACCCCAATGATTGCTACATTAATCATTACCTCAACTCCTTAATATTGCTGTTGTTTGTGATCAAATTGAACTAGTGCACAATTGATTCCGATGAGAATAACTCAAAGCAGTCGGGAAAAGGGTTGCTGCTGATCGATAAAATTATCCTAGTTGGTTATCACAGGAACCTCTTCTCCCTTGTGCTCAAGCAGGTTCTGTCGTGGATTCTTGTGCCTTTGGGCTTTGGTATCGCTCCATCTAGCAGAGGATCATCTGTTTTTTCCATCCAAACCTGAAGCTTAACCGCAAGCGTTTGATACACATCTTGATAGCTGCTGTGGTTAACCAAATTTCTTTTTTCTAACGGATCTAAATATAAATCAAAGAGATACTCAGATTCCCGTTTGTGCTCTAACAAACCATTTTCCACTAAGAAATTCTTGGTAAGTCCATCGTCTATATTAACTGCAACGATGTCATTGTGGTCGTCAAAAAACTTGATATACTTGTATCTCTCAGTTCTAATGCATCGCATTGGCTCATAGGCGGCATGAAAATTGATTTCTGCATAAATCTCTTCCTGCACTGATTCGACTTTTTTCTCCATTAAAGGAAGTAGCGAATTACCTTTTACCCAAGGTGGCTTTTCGACACCAAGAAAATCACAAACCGTTGGATAAATATCGATATGAGACACTAAAGAATCGACAACTTCGCCCCTACTCGGATTTGCGGGGTACTTTATGATTAAAGAAACTCCGATGCCTACATCATATAAAGTGCATTTCATTCCCGGGAAGGCGATTCCGTGGTCTGTGGTGAAAAAGATCAACGTGTTTTCTTCCAATCCGGAATTTTTTACAGCCTCCATGACCATTCCGACGCATTCATCTACTCGATGCACACCCTTAATAAATCTTGCCATATCTTTTCGCGTTTCCGGATTATCATGAATGCCGAAGGGCGGGCATACATAATTGGGATTCACATCATCTTCTTCAAGTTGGGGAAAGGGACGATGAGCACTCATCATGCCAAAGGATAAAAAGAAGCTCTTGTTTGGCTCCCTGTTCTCAAGAAACTGGACAACCTTTTTGGCGTTGTTTAAATCGGAATCATTACCCAGATACCTGCTGTAGCCCAGCTGATCTAAATCTGATGATTCATGCTGGAAACCACACAGTACTGTCTCTATTCCATTTGCTCTAAGATAATGTGCCAAGTGCTTAGAATGATCGTTAATTTTAAACCCTCTGTGGGTCAATCCCAGCATTCCGATAGAATGGGGATATTCGCCCGTTAACATGCTCGCTCGGCTCGGTGAACAGGTAGGTGCGGTACAAAAAGCTTGGCGAAAAAGAGTTCCTTCTTTAGCTAGCTTAAATAGATTTGGAGTTCTGACATTGTGTCCGTAAGGTTCTATAAACCGCCCTACATCATGAGTGTGTATGTAAATGATGTTCAATACTTAAACCTCCACAGATACAGATTTCAGCAAGCTAAACACTGCGTCACCTTTACTTTATAAAAGTCATTGAATTTTAGTAATGCAAAATGTCAAGATAAACTTGCACTTATTTAAGGAGGCTCGGTTTCCTACCGCGGCAGAGGCTGCTCAGTTATGGTCGGACCGGCTACCCAAATCGTACCGTCTGGGTTAAACCCCATTCTATCAATGCATACCTGACGGTTGCCGCCACCTTTTTTGGGATCGGTATGGATATGGTAAACAATAAACATTTCACTGTTATCAGGCGATAAAGTGACGCTGTGATGGCCTGGTCCTGAAATTTGCTCATTGTTGCTCGCCAATATAGGATTTCCTTCGTATTTTACAAATGGACCCAGAGGATGCTCAGAAACTGCGTAACCGACCGAATAATCTCTTCCAGCATAGCAGTTAGCTGAGTACATCAAATAATACATTCCTTTATGCTTCAGAACAAAAGCACCCTCGTTCCATCGCCACTTTGGACCGGACTTAAGTTCCCACTCCTGCTCTGGTTTAGTCAATAAAATGGGCTGCCCGCTGACGCTGAGCATATCATCATCCAGCTTGATTCCGTAAATATGGCTCTCGTGCCGACCTTCAACAATATTTTCCGAACAATCCCTGGAGTAGTACAGGTATTTTTGATCATCATCATCAATAAAAACGTGGGCATCAATAGCAGCGTAGCCAAAATCAAATAATGGTTCCTCTAAAACATCAACAAAGGGACCCAGAGGGCTGTCAGACACGGCTATACCAATACGCAAACTGTCATTTTTACGCCAGCCAGCTGTATAATACATGTAAAACTTTCCCTGATATTCAACTACCTCAGGAGCCCAAAATCTGTTGTGGCCCCAGGTATCTTCATCTGCTTGGTAAACAACCCCCTTATCGACCCAGTTCACTAAATCAGTGGAAGTCCAGACCTTAAAACCGCGAACTCCACCGGAAGTCGGATAACAGTAATACCTGCTGTCGGAGGCCTTCAAAACAAAGGGATCTCCTATGTTGTTAATCGCTAGTGGATTTTTGTATGTCATTGCAGCAATCACCCTTCAGATATTTTGAACAATCTACGAACGAACTTTGCGTCTTTTCTGATAGTTAAACTGCTGATTTTGGTCTCTCCCGGTAATTACATGCATTACCGGGAGAGCACTGCAAATCGTTTAACGAAGCTTAGCAGCTTCTTTGATTTGAGCTTCGCTCAGAGCATAGTTCCAAATTCTAACTTCATCTAACACACCACCGAAGTATCTAAACGTCGGGGATTCAGTGCCCAAATAAATCTGGGGGAAGTTGGCTTGGAAATTGATATTATCAACAGGTGCATTTGCTCTGCGCACAACCAAATCGCCATCTAAGTAGACAAGAACATCGCTGCCATCATAGACCAAAGCAATGTGATGCCACTTATCTACTTCCCAGCCGATTGATTCCGGGCCAGCACTGCCATCCACTGCGATGTATGCTAATTGCTGCGCGAGGCCTTCTGCGTGTCCACCAATTAAAATCCTCACATTACCCGGTGCATTTCCGCCTGTTGAAATTAAAGCGTTCCATCCATCGGTTAGATATTCTGAATCAGCCATAAACCATAAATCGATTGAAAAGATATTGTCGGGGAAAACAAAATTTTCTGCGACAAAACCAGCATCTACTTCCAGATAACCTTTGCCGCTAAAACCTTCAAATTGAACTCCATCATTGACATATCCATAAACAAGATAAGCTTTGTTATAAGGAGTGATCTCTTCGGGGAAACCTTTATCGAAGGTCCAGTGGACAATCGGAGAACTGAAATGCTCGATGCGAATCTCCCAGGTTTCAACCCCTTCTTCACCGTGGATTTCGATAATCAAAGGTTCCTCGAAGTTATAGGAGGAAACGTAGTTTTCATGAACTTCGCCATTGTAATAGACAGCGTATCCTTCGGGAGTACCGAAAATCGGATTGTATTCTCTGCCTTCAAGACGTGTATTGGCACTGACATATGCGGTAATTGTCCCATTGACAGCATTGAGTTCGTAGTCATAGACTACGTTTTCGCCATTGGTATCAAGAAGCTCAAATGTCATGTTCATTAAAGGATTTCCGCATGCAGCCAAAAATAAAGCTGTTATTGCAACAAGCAATAAACCTGTCATACGTTTAATTTTTCTCGCTGCCATAGATAGACTACCTCCTTTTTTCTCCTTTACTAGAACTTTTTACTGCTTAGCTGTGTTAAAAGTTTCTAGGATCTGCTCATGGGTTAAGGCAATATCCCAAATTCTGACTTCATCAATCATACCGCCAAAAAACCGTTTCGATGATTCCTGGCCGGCATCAGGATACTGGGCACCTATAAATGACTCTTTAACAACACTAGTAAAATCGATTTCCTGTACATCAGCATCTGCATTTTCGTAAACCAATTCCCCATCAAGATACATTAACACGGAGTTGCCATCATATAACAGGGCGATATGGTGCCATTTGTCAGTTTCCCAGTTAATCTCTGCAGCTTCGCTTATACCGTCGACATGAATATGAGCTTTACCGATATTCTGTCCATCCAAAAGCAGGCGCACGTTTTTCCTTTGTTGACTTCCCGAGGAGAACAAGCCATTCCATTTCCCTGTATAAAAATAGTCACTGTCAGCATTGAACCATAAATCAACTGTAAAGATAGCTTCTTCGAACTGGAGGCTCGCGTTTGTAAACTCTTCAGAAATAACCAAGCATGCATTGTCTTTAAACAACATCGCATCGCCTGATACTCCGGGAACGAAATCAAGTTTTCCTTCTGCCGACGGGCTCAACTCTGAAGGCAGAGTTTTTCCATCAAAGGTCCAATGTACAAGAGGTTCAGGACCGGGTTCTACAGGATCGGTGTCGGAAACGATCTCCAGAATTACAGTCCATGTTTTAGTCTGAGACTTTTTACTGTCCTTAGTTACAGTAAACTCGACTGACTCACTGAAATCATAAACCGATTCTCCATTAACATGAGGTTCGCCATCATAGTAAATATCGTAGCCCTTGTTTACCGTAATCACAGGCTTGCCGTAAATGGCGTCAATTAAGTTTTCAGCCTTTACCGAACCTGTTACAACACCGTTTTTGACATCAATCACGACTTCCTGTTCCAAAACGCTGTTGCCCTCGTCATCTAAGATATCAAACGATAGAATATCTGCTAAATTTGAACCAAATCCAAGACAACCGCTCAAGACTAGTGACATAGACAAAATTATCAGCAATCCAAGATTAACTTTCATTCCATTCCGGTTCACTTATTTTCCTCCCCGCATAATATTTTGGAGTTGCCAAGTTGAAGCCATTTTGAGTTGGCTTCAACTTGAAACATATTTATTTGTTGCTTTCGTAGCTCGCTTTAATCTGTTCAGCGGAACGCGCATAGTCATAGATAACCATTTCGTCAATCATACCGCCGAAATTACGTCTGTTGCTGGTTGGATGCTGAGCACCGATGTAAAATCCTGGAGCTCCGCCAGTAAAATCAATATTTCCTACATTAGGATTTTCTTCGACCAATGCAAGCTCACCATCAAGATAAACCAACAGGTCGGTACCATCGTACACATAGGCAAAGTGGTGCCATGTATCGGGATGCCAATCAACAGACCGCTCCCCTTTGTGGTTGCCTACAGAAATATAGATTAATTGCTGCAGCAAACCTTCAGCATGGCCGCCAACCAACAATCTAACATTGCCAGGACCATCTCCACCGGTTGAAAACGCTGCATTCCAGCCATCCGTTTTCAAAGTGCTGTCCAGATAAAACCAGGTTTCGAGGGTAAATGTATTATCCGGAAAGACCAGATTTTCAGCTACAAATCCTTCATCCACAACCAAATATACATTTGGTCCAAAACCCTTGAAGTGGGGTGCTTTATCTCTTACCCCATCTACGAATTCTACTTCATTGTGCATGGTAAATTCTTTATGGAGACCATCTGCAAAATTCCACATTACAAGCGGACTGTAGGGGTCTTTAATCACAACCGTCCATTCTTTTGTCAGTTTAGGATCGTTGTCTTTGGTCACCGTAAAGATAACCGGTCCAGAAAAGTCATAAGCAGATTCACCATTAACATGCAGTTCTTCGCTGAAGTATACCTGGTATCTTTCGGTTACTTCGATATGCGGTTTCAAGTTTGTAATATCAACTGTTTTAAGATCACCGACCATTCCAATAATGGTTCTTCCTTTAGTGTCAATTAATGCTGCTCCCTCTAAAACTGAATTTCCATCATCATCCAGCAAATCAAAAGAAATGATATTTGCTTCATTAACCACTCGTCCAAAACAGCCAACTAGAGTAAAGGAAACGATTAAAACCGCTATCAACCCGAAGTTTAACTTGCCTTTAAGTGCGTTCATCACTTCACTCCACCTTTCTTTTTATGGTTGGTTCGCAGAGAATGGCTGCTTTTTGATACCAAGTAAAATATCACCCTCCCCTCTATTTTTCTCTCACAAATTCAGTGACCAATTTTGGTGGTCTGGCAGTATTACCGAGGTAAATCTGCTCAATAATAATCCCATCTTCCCTAGCCCAGAAATTTAAGTCATGATATCCGGCGCTGACGTTAGCTATCCTACCTACATTGATCCAAGCAAATTCCTTGGCTAAAGTATTCTCGTTTGTAAATCTGTGGATTCCATCCATGCCTACATGAATCGAATCCTTTTCTGAACTATTGGCCTTAACCAAAAGCCATACATTGTAAGTACCGGGTGTATTAAACTTGATTCTAAATGTCATCTGCGGACTGAAGTTGCGGATTACCCGCGTGTTGGTCCAGTGGGATCCTCTAGCCGGTATGACCTCCATGGCAAGGCCGTATTTGCCTTTCCTTACAGCCCAAGTATGACTGCTTTTACCTACAACAGAAGCATATTTAGAATTTTCTGCGGCTGCATCAGCGTTTATATAGACTTCTCCGTTTTGTTCAACAAAAGCACCCCAGCCAAATTCGGTAAGTTCTACGATCTGCAGTTTATCTAGTTTTGCACCTTTCTCCTGATTACTGCTGCCTTCAATTGTAATCACGTCACCAGGGTTAAGCCTGACAGCTTTTATTGTTCTAGTATTCGGTACATATCCTAAGTCAGCAGATCTTTCAATCCACGCTTTAACATTGTTATACCGTTCTAAACTTGCTCCGTCACCGGTCGTCACTCCCCGGCTGATCAGCACGCTTTCCCATTCATCTACTTTTTCATTGTTCACATACACGGTGTATTTGGAAAAATTGTCATCGAAGTAGTCTATTTTCATGTTGTAAATGCCGGCTGGACCGTCGTATTCTGCCGATACATTACCGCTGCCGCTGACGGAAACATATCTGCCCTGAGAAGCAGCAAAATTTTCATAAATGCTGTATCCCGATAAACTCATGTCTTCGGCTTCTACTAAAAAGACAGGGCTGACAACCTCAGGCACATCCCATTTCAGGTCAGTTACTGCGCTTAAATCTGCCGTCGGCTGACCGCTGTGTTTCGAAATAGAGTTGTAACTTTCCGGTGGACCAAGGTATGAATAAGCTAAACCACCTGTATTAATGACAATCTTGTCAATAATGACCCCCGGATCAACCTTCCAAACATTTAAGGTATGATAGCCAGGTGTCTCAATGGTGATCGTACTTCTGATTTTTTCTACTTGCTCTAGGACATTTTGTCTCCATTGTGACTCATTAACATTATTGGTACTAACCAGGACTTCAGGTTCACCATCATCAATACTGATTGCAAATCTTCCACTCATTGGTGCCAAAGTTGGAACACGATGAATTTCGATTGGGAATTCTCCGGTACTGAAGAAATAGACTTTGTACTGAAGCACTGGAGCTCTGTCTTTAATGTTCTCAGTGAAACTTTCAGACAGATCAGGAACAACTTTAACCGAATCCCCGCTTCGACCCAAACCTTTAAAAACTTGCCACTGGGACTGAGGTGTGTCTACTTTATTGTAAAAATTCTCGGCTTCGATGGAAACATATCCGTTGCTTTCAATATGGCCTTCTACTTCATCTCTTGCCGGATAGGCCGGGTTAAAGGCTTTTACTGCTACTGCTTTTGTTAAGCCTTCAGACTTGAGCACAATCTCGCCGGTGCTTGTGCCTGTGGGAACTGAACACCAGTCGATATCAACCCAAATTCTCTCCTGAATCTCCACCGTGCCCTCAGACTTACTTAATCTAATCCACTCATGACTGGTACTGGCTTTCCATTCCACCACTCCGTCTCCCATATTGAACAGATCGATAAAGCGGCAGTCTTGGCTGTAAACAGAAAATGTTAATTCACTGTCCTCATAGCGGGACACCTGTCCCTCAGCAATCACTCCGAGAACCGGTTTGTCAGATATCTCGGCAGCATGGCTGACAGAGGGCATTTTCTCCAGCCAAGCATAGTGAGGGAGATTATGGTTATTGACGTCAGTATACGGGTCAAGGAAATAACGCCATTTACCGTTAGACATTTGGAAGTTGTAATAGTTAATATCTCTCTCATGCATCTCTAAAGCCAGCTCAGATCTGGCTGCTTCCATATTTACTGCCTTACCCCTATTTTGGAGTGCATATAAAGCACTTCTGTCAGCAGCAATATACTGCTCAAGATTTAAAGTACTGGAGCGGACGGGATATAAAATCAGCTGAAAATAGGCATCTTTTAGATCCTCCGGAAGCTTTTTAAAAACGTCCTCCGCATCCCTCAGCATCGCTACAAAGTTATTTAAAACTCTTTGAGCCTCATCACCGTAGTTTACAAGACTGTACACGCCTTTTTCCATAAACTCTGGTCTGCGGGCAATATTGTATTGATAATACCGGATCATAACAGAAGCAATTTCTTCTTTGTACTGCTCTCCAAAGTGTTTTGCCGCAAAATCCTCTATATAACCGGTTACATCTGAAGCTTCCCAGCTATCGATATCCCAAGCCAGCCTCATCATAAAGTCAATCGGAATTTCACGGGTTTTGAAACTACCAACATTCAATACCCACAGTTTATCAATTCCGTACTCAATGGCTTTATTTAATTCAGAAGCCATTAATGACAGCGGCGTAGTTGCCTGCCAGAGATAGGTTTGTCCCGGAGGTCCCAAATAACTTTGATGGTAGTACAATCCGTGTCCGCCGCTTCTCTGCCTTTCTTCGTCATTGGGAACATTTCTAATATAGCCGTGGTTATCATTCGGCCAAATGATTGTCACATCATCCGGAACTTGAAGTCCAGCGTTATAGTAGTCCAGCACCTCTTTATAAGGTGTAAACAGCTGCAGTTCCTCGGTTACATCTTCATTGACCCATTTACGGATGATTTCCCGCTGATCGGTAAAGATTTTTTCTAAAAGCTCGATCCTGCCCTGCACGCCCTGAACATTAGCCGCAGGCATCGGTTCGTCGTGAATAGCTCTCATGCCGATTGAATAAGCATTTTCATAATCTTTAACTTCTTTTACCCGCTCTTCCCAATAGCGATAAACATATTCCGGATCAACCGAATAATCATATACCGGCAGAGAACCGTCAGGCTTGCGGTTGCGGGCTGCCCATGCGTGCCACTCGTGGTTGTTGTTTCTTAGAAGCATGTCAACATGTGTCGAACCAACTACAATACCATAGTCGTTGGCATTTTTTGCGTTTTGTGGATTGGCATAAAAGCTTTCCCCTACCTGGTTCATAGCCGGCCACAGGAAATTGGCCTTTAAACGCAGCAGGGTTTCAAAGATCCTTTTATAAGTTTCTGGGCCAATCCGCTTACCCGGGTCGTGTGTCTTATGGGACCACTGAGTCAGCATATATTCGTCATTGATAAAAATGCCTCTGTATCGAACAGTGGGCTCACCTTGAACATAGCTCCCGGGCTTGACGTACAAGCTGTCCTTTTTTTGGGGAGTAACGTCAGCCCACCAATACCAAGGTGATACTCCGATTTGCTCCGACAACTCATAAATCCCAAAAATTGTTCCTCTCTTATCGCTTCCTGCGATTACCAGAGCTTGTTCTACACCGGGAAGAGGGTTGTCCACCGTTTTGATCAAAAACGATTCCCATTTCCCCTTGATACCGGAAACATCAATTTTCCCCGTGTCTGCCAACTGCTTGATAAACTTGCTTTTATCAACAGAACCGACGATTATTACATGACTTGTTAGTCTAGAATCTCTGGTTTTTACTGCAGGTCTCGCATCAGTTACTTTATAGATATCATCCTGGAGATCATCAACTGCCCGAATCACTGACGGAAAATCATTTGAATCAATTAAAATATCTGCAGCGGCTGCATCGCTGAATAGTTTAAAGTATCCATCTTCATAAACAGCACTGACGAAATTCTCATAATCTGATTCACCGGCAGCAAAGGCTTTGTTTGTCGGCGCTGCGACAATTATAAGTGCTGCTAAAATTAGTACCATTACAAATTTCATCTTCCCTACCCCCTTAAGTCTCTTTTTCTGCATTTAGCTTATTGACCAAGCATTTTCTGTAAATAAGGTGGTATAATAATCTCGATTGTATAATACATCTTGTCCACCTGATTCTCAGCGGTGACTTCAATCTCAATAATATTCCCATCTACATGAAGCTCCACCTGTGCCCCCGGCAGAGTTGGTACAGCCGCTACCTCAGGCATGTCTGCGCTTCCAAAAGGAAGAGGAATTCTGTACTCTGTGATTGATGGATGAAAACCGGTCAGCATTCTATCGTTTAGTTTAATTTCATCTAAACTGGCAATGGCAGTTACATCTGCCGATGGATATGGTTGTGGAGACCTTGTTGGGCCAGCAACAACCAGTATTTCATCTTCAAATCTCACTCGGTCAATACACAGATTGCGATTTCCTCCTCGCTGCTGCACATCAGTGTGAGTATGGTAAACAATAAACAGCTCAGTGCCGTCAGGCGAAACTGTAAAACTATTGTGTCCCGGACCGGAGACACCTATAGAGAGATCACTCTGCAAAATTGGGTTGCCTTCATATTTAACCCACGGACCTAAAGGATGATCGGCAATCGCAAGCCCGACTGCATACGCAGACGAACCATAAAAGTTCGAAGAGTACGTCATATAATATTTTTCTTCATGCTTCAGCACATATGGCCCCTCGTTCCAGAGAGTAGATCCG
Organism: Bacillota bacterium; assembly: GCA_012837335.1. Classification (NCBI taxonomy): domain Bacteria; kingdom Bacillati; phylum Bacillota; species Bacillota bacterium. The sequence goes on along the minus strand of DURM01000009.1, from coordinate 29,348 downwards.
GATTGAAACTCCCACCCCTGCTCCGGTGTAGCCGCAAGGACCGGTTCGCCAATCAGTTCTGTTAAGTCTTCGCTCATCTGCTGAACGTAAATTTGACTAGTTTTTCTGCCGCGAACGATATTATAGCCGACATCCACTGTATAAAAGAGATACGGAATACCATCATCATCTACAAAAATATGGCCATCTATGTACGACTTGCCGTAATCAAAAAGTGGTGCTTTTATATTCATAAAGGGACCTAGAGGATCATCGCTGACAGCCAGAGCTATCTTAAGGCGGCCGTCTTCGTCTTTAGCATTGTAGACCATGTAAAATTTACCTTTATACTCAATTACTTCCGGCGCCCAAAAAGAACCGGTGCCAAATTTGAGTTCCTGATTATCCTTATCTAAAGCAAGGGCATAGCGCAGCCGGTCTGTCCAATTGACTAGGTCCAGCGAAGTCCAGACTCTAAATCCTCGGTCACCAGCAGAAGTAGCATACAAATAGTACACATCATCAACTTTGAGAATATACGGATCGCCGATTGCATCAATACCGCCCACAGGGTTTACATAGTATCGATCATCTGAAGAATTGGTGTCAGCTGCAGCTGCTGCGGAAAGCAGAGTTAGAGTTATAACAAAAAAGATAATTGCTGTTGATATACGTCTCACTGAGATCCTCCTTTAAAAGAGCCTGGCGGAACCTCTTAAAACAAGAGGTTCCAGCAGGGGATTACTTGTAAAGCTCGTCAAACTTCCAATAACCGATCAACCCAGCTTCTGTTCCTGTTAACTCTTGATTCATATACTCGGCAATTTCCTCCTGAGTTCTCACAATATTCCACAGTCTTGCTTCATCTACCATTCCACCATAATAGCGAGTACCAATATTTTGAGCCCCAAAGAGAACCGTTCCGACACCATTGGAAATATCCACATTTGGACACCGCTCGGCAATTTTCTTTACACCATCAACATAGACAACCAATTCACTGGTGTCATAAGTCATCGCAATGTGATGCCAAGTATTATATTTCCAACCAATATCGATGGCTTTTCCAACTACCTTTGATGTTCCGTTGCCGAGATGTAGATAGATTTGTCCTTCAATGTCGTGCCTGATCAAAAGCCGGCTTACACCTCTTTCGGCGCCATGTTCTTCTGTACCGAAGGCAAAGGCTCCGCCCCAGTCCTTCAGCCCTGTCGGAACATAGATCCATGCCTCAAAGGTATAGATGTTTTCTGGCAGTCCCAAGGTTTCAGATGGTTCAACCTTTAAGTAGCCTATATTTTTGTTGAACTGAGCTGCACCGCCGGATTTACCTTCATCCCAGCTCGGACCGTCATAAGCAACTGCATGGTTTCCGTTTCCGGACAAATCCTGGAATGCAGAAGAAGTCCGAGTATCATTAAAGGCATTAAGAGCCCCTAAGAGCCTGTAAGTTGCTTCCAGTTTTTCACTTTCGAGAAGCACGCTCTCTTCAACTGATCCATAAGTGTCTAGTGCTGCTTTAAGAGCTTCAATAGACTCTGCCGAGTAGTAGTCAAGCAGGATTTCTCCCAAACGCGGCTGCGTTCTTGCTCTTCTGAATGCCTGCTGAGCATCGGCTAAAGTTTCGTTAAAGGTAGGTACGTATTCAAAAGCGTCAATAGTTACGTACGCCATTCTAGCTTCATCAGATTTCGTTCCTGTCGGTACAATCCGTACAGTGTATTCATCTTCAGCTAAGCCATCAATTGTATAAATCACTTGTTGGTATTCTTCAACCGGATTATAAAGATTGATATCTTTTCCGACCAGGTCATCATTTAAGTAGATATCAGCTTTACCCCTATTCACGCCTTCAGACCCAATCCAGCGAAATCCTGAACCGACAAAAGTAAACTCGGCATTAAATTTGCTGTGGTTAGCGATCCTTTCGGAGCCCCCAAAGGATTCGGGTGTCTCGCTCTCAAGCCATCGTCCTGAATACACAATAGAAGAATGGCTGTCATCCACTCTTTTCCAAGCGTGATCATCAGCCAATGCTGCATTGGATAGCGCAATCAACAAAACTAAGCTTAATATTAATGCTAATTTCTTGTTCTTAAAAGCCATAGCATCCATCTCCTTAGAGATTTTCTAAAGTGTGGTTAGATGGAAACTGGTCAGCATCGAACAGTTTCCATCGTCCATTTCACCTTCCTTGTCTACTGTCTGAGCAGATCATCAAGCAGCGCTTGTGCTTCAGGCTGCAGTGCTGACAGCACCGAAGCTGGGCTTTCACCGCCAATGATCACGTCATTTACCATCGCTGAAATAATTCCAGCATCCTTCAGGACCATCCGCACCATTACATCAGGAATTGTCTGCAGATTAGTATCCTGCCATTTCCACATCTCAAGCGATTCGCGATCATAAACAGCAACAGCTCTGTTGTCCCAGAATCTTTCGCGCCATGCTTCCATATCTTCAATGTAAGGCTCTTTAATCTGCATCAGCGCACCGACCAGCTCGACCAGCGCTCTTGGGTCGTGCTGGACTGTAATGGGAATGATTCCACCCCAGAGGTTACCTCGCTCGGTGGCTACAGGACCTTGAGCAGACGGACCGGTAGGCATAGGCATGATGCCCCATTCCATGTCATAGTTGTTTAGATTTGCGGCTAAACTTGAGAACTGAATAAAGTGTGTCGTATCGACATTAAAAGCTGTTGTCATGGTATCCATGGTAGTTCTCATAACGCCCTCGGCATACAAACCTTGGAGAAACTCGAGAGTCTCGATTACTTCATCTGTAACTAGATCAAGAACCACTCTGCCGTTTTCATACTTGACAAACTCTGCACCGTTGTTTGCCATCCAAACCAATGGAGGGAACCCGCCAAATCGCTCCTCGTCAATAGCCAATCCCCACTGATCGACCTGGCCATCGCCATTGGTATCTTTAGTTAATAATCTTGCATATTCAGCTAAAACATCCCATGTCCATAATCCCTGCTCAAATAATTCATAAGGCATAGGCAGCCCTTCGCGTTCCAGCAGTGTTTTGTTGACAGTCAGTCCAGCCGAACTGCTCCACAGCTCGGTCATAGCGGGGAATACAAATGTTGTCCCGTGCACTTTATACATATCGCCCGGCTGCAGCTCCGGAGGTAGTGTATCGTAATATTCCGGCTCAATAAAATCATCAAGTGGCATTAAGAAACCGTCTAGTGCCAGCGGTACATACTCGAGTGCCCTAGCATGAGCTACATCAAATGGTACGTCACCAGCCATTACACCTGTTCTCAGTACATTGGCGACGTTACCCTCACCATAAGGACCCACAAACTCAATTTTTACATTAAACATTTTTTCCACAGACTCAATGTGTTCTTGCAGTCTTGGGTCTGGATTGTACCAGTCATAAGTACGCCTCGGCCCAAGTGGAGTTAAACCCCAAAATCGAAATGACAACTTTACTGTTTCTCCACCAAAGTCATATTGGCTGCCATGGACAGCTGAGGATGCAGCTACCAAACCAACTATTAACAGCAGTAAAATTAACTTCCTAGCCTTCATGTTTCTACCTCCTGAACTTAGATTTATGAAGCAGCATATCCAACTTTATAACTAAACGACTGGCATACCACCCCCCAAATTCCAGATTGGTATTTTAAAACCGTTTAAAACCTAAATCGAATCTCTGAAGTAAGATTGTATGCTAAGTCAACTATCATCTCAAAAATGCTTATAAACAGCAGTACCCCAAAGATTACGATGCCCATTCCCACAAGTGTCGAGAAACTGATTATGATATTTTTGCCGAATGAATATTCGTGAATGGTCAGACTTCCGAAAAACAGCAGCGCAAGTGCCCAGATCAGCGATATCGTAACGATAAGTGTTACAAATGAACCTTCGCTCATAATCATGAAATTGCTGATCAAAGTTGTAGGAATCAGCATTAAAGGCAGTGGAGTTAGGGCATACGCTGTAGTAATGAATATCTCCTTTATCGTGCCTTTTCCATCAAATAAAGTAGTAATGGAATAACTCACTATACACCACAGAGCAAGCGGCACTATAATCGTTGCAGCTTCCAACCAGATATTAAGTCTCCGCAGATTTTCTGTGTTGAAAATAAAGCCAGTGTATTGTTTTTGAAAAACATAGGCAAACACTGTCAATACAGAAATCACAACGGCACCTATCAAATTACCCCGCCTCTCGTATTTCAGCTCCCAGAACCCGGCAAAAGGATGAAAAATCACCCTAAGTGAAAATCCCAAAGGTTTAATTACATCTTGCTTCAAGCGCCGATAAGCTTGAGAACTCGATGATAGATCCGTCTCCTTTGCTCTGAACCACTCCTTAATTTTTCCCGGAACCCCTGCTCTATTTAGGAAAATTCCGAGGAAGACTAGCACTACAAGTGCTGTCGATACTTTTGCGAAATTGTCGTTTACTTTTTCTCGGCGGTGCACTGCATAGGCACGGGAATACCCTTCACGGTCGTTAGCCAGCCGAAAGTATTCCAATGAATTTTCCACATCACCCTGCATTAATAGTGCGCGTCCGATTGAACTGTGGGCTAAGTCAAAGTTATTATTCAGTCGCAGAACCTCTTGCCAAATCTCTATTTCAGCATCATATTCACCTTGGTGGTAGAAATCTATTGCTTGGTGAATGAGTTCAGCATAGCGAGTAGGTTCAAAAACTGTAACCCTTTTTGCCTCCCGATCGAGCACCAGAATCTTATCCTCGAGAGCATCTATCGCAACCGGAACCCTAAATCTACCGCGCTGGTCTCCCGAACCGCCGAAAACATACAATAGCCTGCCTCGGTTATCGTAGGTAAATACCCGGCCGAGCTGATCATCCAATACACTGTAGATTTCATTTTCTCTTACAACAATATCCACAAAATTTGATTGGAAATTAGCTACAGCTGAACTGTCTTGCTCGAAAATTGCATAACCAATATCACCTGTCGGACTTTCATCAAGCAGGTCTTTTCCTACTTGGTTCAGCCTCCGAATTTTATTTTTATTCACTGTGTAAATCAGGCCAATTTCATCTAGTGTAATATTGGTAAATTCGGTTGGGAGTACCAAAGACATCCGCGACAACTGTTCCTGAGTAGCAATTTTACGCCAGAATATATCAACTAGGCTTGGGCTTACCCGGACTGCTGCAATAAAACCATCAAAATTACCATCGTTGTCAAATTTTAGAATCCCGTCATAAACATTGTTAGCCAAAACATACAGCTCGCCAAATTTACCCACTACCAGTTTCTTGGGCTGAAAGCGGATAGTTTCAGATAAAAACTCACCTTGATCATTTTCCGGGCGTCCTATTTCCCTTATCAAGCCGCCGTTTTGATCCAGCTCAACAATCCTGCTGTTCTGTGTGTCAGCGATAAAGATATGCTCACTTTCAGTTACAAAAATGCCTTCTGGTCGGTTAAATCTCTCTTTTTTTCCATCCTTTTCAAACTCATCGATAGTGCGGTAAAGCTTGAAATTCTGATCCATAACTACAATACGGTTATTCCCTGTGTCCAGAATATAGATTTTACCGGATGGGCTGACGAATAAATCCTGTGGATTTTGAAAACTGCCGATTCCTAAATCTTCCCCGGTTATGATCCTGGCTGGAAGGTAAGCTTGGGGACCGGCTACTCGTTCGTTCCAGTAGTTGTAGTTGTAGTTTGTATATGGTGCAGCCTCGACTGGCAGTACGATTATTACAATTGTCAGGAGCACTATCAGAAAGATCGCTGTTACCCCAGTTTTTCTATATCCGCTCAAAGTAACCCCACCTTATCTGCTCATTATAGCTGAGTTAAGAACGATTTAGCCGACAATACCTGTTCTTTCAATACCCTCAACAAAATACCGCTGTAAGAATCCGTACATAATCAGTAACGGAGCTAAAAACAGAACCATACCTGTATTTCTCACCACAGTAGCATACAGCTTATCAAAGTTATCAAAATCAAACTCATTAACTAGCCGGTTGAGCGTAAACGGCAGCAGTGTCGATGTATCACGCATATAAAGGGACGTTAGGAATGTATCATTCCACTGCCATACAAAAGAGAACAGGAACACTACAATCAGAACCGGTATAGCACCGGGAAGCATAATCTTGATAAAGGTTTTTAATGCTCCGGCTCCATCAATGTAGGCTGCTTCCTCTAAGGATTTGGGCATTCCGGCGAAATGCTGTCTCATAATGTATATGAACAAGCCATTTCTATAGCCTGTGCCCGTTAATGAGGTGAAAAGGAAAGGCCATACAGTACCGATTAAATTGAAACCGGGTTTACTTAAAAGCCCATAGAAGTCGAAGAACCGAAAATTCAAGAACAAAGGAATCATATTCATTTGCGGCGGAACAACTAAGGTTAATACTACGAAAGCGAACAGCAAACTATTGATTTTGAAATTAAACCTGGCAAATCCATATCCGATCAGGGTACTGGAAATAAGAGTGCATCCGCTCACCAGCAGGCACAATCCAAGGGAATTCAAAAATGCTTCCATATACTGCATTGTGTTAGCTACGGCCATATATGATCTAGCTATCCGTGCAATGCTGAAATTTCTAGTTAATAGATTTACCTGGGGATCAAACAGATCGGTCTCCGACATGAACGAAACGAGAACTTTAAAAATAACAGGATAGACGATGATCAAGCTGGTACCCCAGATCAGTGTTCCTCTAACAAAACTCCAAGTAAAACTTCTCAGCTTGGTAAACACCGCCCTAGACGACATCCGGTCTTTAAGTTCTACCCTTGAGGAATTAATCACGAATATGCCTCCCCTAGTCCATTGTGAAACTCTGCCTAGATACTAGCTTAACAACAACAACGAGTATTACAGAAATAACAACAAAGTAAACCCAACTCATGGCCACACTCACGCCGAATATTCCACGACCCCATGCAGTACTTTCAATATACCTGACCAGTCTATTATCCGGCGCGGTAAAAGAGTCAACGATAATAAAGACTATATTGGTAACTATCAGGGGTGAAATTAATGGAACTGTTATCTTCCAAAACTTTTCCCATCCATTAGCACCTTCAATATCAGCTGCCTCATAAATATGGGACGGTATTCCCTGCAGTCCAGCGAGGAAAACTACAATTGGAATTGCAGACTTACTGATAATGTCAGGAACGCGAGCTGTCGCCAGAACAATATAATTCAGCAGTTCTTTAGGCAGTCTCATTCTCAAGAAGAACGAGGTCAGACTTGAGCTAAACAGAAAAACATCCTGAGCCTGACCACTGATACCCGCTTCAATACCAGCACCGTACTGCAGGCCCTGAGTCTGTACCATAATATCTGCACCTTCCAGCTGCGCAATAATTCCTGCACCTAAAATAACGGGCAGAAAGAAAATTACCCGCGCTAATCCCCGCCCTTTAAACTCCTGATTTAAAAGCGCGGCTGCAATAAAGCTGAAGATAATAATCGCTGGAACGTTGACTAAAATTTGGCCTACTGTTTCTGTAAAAATCCGCATAAATTGGGGGTCGACCGTAAAGGCATATTTGTAATTCTCAAATCCAACAAAATCCAGCTCATAACCGGTTACTGTGATACTCAACTCGCTGAGTGAAAAAATCACAGACTGGATCGACGGACGTAGAAAAAACAAGATGAACCCAACTATAAAGGGAGAAACGAACAGCAAACCGGTTAGGGCTCTTTTGCCTTGTAACGAAAGCCGAAATCTTCTTCCTTGATTCATGGTCTATCTAACCCCTCTAGTTTTAAATAATCTTCCCCGCCAACGATCACGCCGTTTATTGTTACTGGATATGGATTATAGTTAACGACAATCGAAATTCCATTTTCGTAAGTGGTTGCGAACACATTGTCCATTAATTTCTCATGGGACACCATCCGCTGATCAGCTACATCGTGATACAGTTGATTTAACTCATGGTACAGCTCAGCAGCATAGTTCAACCAGTTTTGATAGTGAACTGAATAAAAATCACCATAATTTGAGTGTTTTAGCTCGAAAGCATTATCATAACTGAAAACAAACAGCGGATACGCACCAAATTCAATTAAACGCAGTACATCTCGACGGCTGGGATTTAAATTTATCGGCACTCCCGTGTACTTTACGAATCCGTGTACAACCATTTGATAAAACGGCACAGTTCTCTCAGTAATATTGAAATCATTGGAGCGCATAGGAGCGTTAATCACAGCCTCAACGTACGGCAGAGTATGGTCAAAGCCGCCTTCTACAAGCATCTTCAAGCCACGCTGCTCAGCCAAATCTTTCAATAATCCACTGATAATAGCTTTGGTCTGTTCTCGATCAATCAATTTCTCGACGATATCACTAAAGTCTGAGTTTAACTGATTTCCCAGGGCGGCAAATGCTAAACCGTTAATTTTATGCTTTGTTAAGTCATCTGCAAAAGAAATCACTGTTTCCTGGAAAACTGCAGGAGAAACTACCACTGTCCTGCGGTCGACTTTAGCGACACTGCCACTGATGGTTCGTGCAGCTTTAGAATTCGAAAATGCAGAATCATCGAGTGAAGCGTTCGCTACCGATATTTCAGGGTAAAACCCAACATTGTTCTCTTCTAAGTAAGCAACTAAACTACTAAAATCCTCAGAAGAACCAAGCGTTCTTTCTAACCTTAAGTCCCTCATGAAACTGCGCTCAATACCACCGTCATTCCAGCCTCTGTATCTCAACTCGATATTTGCGACACCCTTTTCAAGAAGTTCTGCAACAATCAGTTGGGTTTGTTTGAATGTCGATAATGGTTTTGTAATAGTCCGCGGAAATCCGAGTACAGGTTTCTCGATAGGTACTGCAGCTAGAATATCTAAATACAACGGAATTTCAGCATCTACCTTATTGGTCGGAAAACCATACTCATTTATTAGATGCTGCTGATATCTGCGCGCCATACCTGAATAATCTGCATCATCATCTGTCAAAAACGCATAGCGGATTACTATATCGCAATCGGTGAATCGAGGCTGATACTTGGAAATTGTTGTTCTGCCGATATCCAGCCTTTCCGATGGAAGAAGCTTGAATGATGCGTAAACCGTATTATACGCATGGTTTCTTCTTGCAAAATCGGCATTGATTGTCGCCATCGAACTTCCCGATTCAATTATGGCTACAAAGGCATTGTCATCGTCAGCTTTCATTCCAAATACTGGCATGTAAATAAGCTCGTTAATGGAGGTTGATATAACATCGGCACTAGAATAGTCAAAACCATATACTTTTTCACGGTAGAAAGTAGAATAATCTCTTTGATTGTTAAAATCGATTAAAGCGCCGGAACCATCTGGTACAAATATATAACCCTCTTGGTCGGGAGCGGCAGCACCAAAATATTTAAGCACATCAATATCGGTAATCGGAAAAGTATACTTCCTGCCAATCGTATCAGTAACACCAATGGGATAGTAAATTTCATCAACTGGAATTTTTACTACTAAACTGTCTCCATCGAGATAATATTCCAGCGGAATTGTAAACTCTTCCAAGTGCGGTATGGTCGGATCTAAGTTATTTGCCCTATGATCTGCGGCAACCTCATGAGGGTCATAGCCCACTGCTCGAATAATCTCGACCATATCTTCCAGCTGGAACCGCGGTATATCTTTCAGCAGGTAAGTTGGAGTGTCAACAAGCTGGGATATGTCAGCAAATCTGATATCCTCCATTCTTTCGATGTCCAGCCTATTTCTCAATACGGTGTTCAGCAGATGCCAAGTCAAATCCCGCCTTCTATCAAAAAGCTTATTGTTAGCCGCAGTTAATTTGGCTTCTAAAGCTTGTATTTCACTGTGGTTGGCAGAACTGGCGATTTGAGACTTCAGTTCGTCCAATTCCGCAATTAATTGTTCTCTTTCAGCCTCAGCTTTTTTATAGCTGTCATCTAACGGGAAAAGACCATAGCCGTTAAATAAGGCATCATGGTTTAAGCCCGACAGCCTAATTTCTTCGTCTTCCTTTACAGCTTTTAATAAGATTAAATCATACTGATCAGCTACAAATTTTTTATCACTCTGCTTATCAATCTTATTGAGAATATCCTGGAAGCGATCGTAGGAGATTAACCTAGGCACATATTCATTGACGCCCCATTCCTCAACGATCTGGTAGTTAATTCTCAGTCCATTTTCAAGTGGTTCGTATTCAAACTGCCCATACTTCACCCCGAATCGATAATTCTGCTTTTCTTTCTGACCAGGATCATGGTAAATGGCGAATTGAGCACTCTGTTCTTCGAAAATCAATCCACTGTTTTTTTCCCTGTCTACCGGATTAGAAAACCAGTAGTGATCGGTAGCTTTAACTCTTACAGCTATTTCTGTAGTCTCTTTATTAAAATACAGCTCTAAAAACTCATTCTCCGCAACTATTTCCATGCTATCCAGGGCTTGTTTTTCCCACTCTGCTGGTGTCGATGGTTTCTGAAAAAGCTGCAGCAGAAAACTCTGGGCATAAGTTACATGAGCTAAGAGTAATAGCACGACTATTGACAGTGACATACTTCTTTTAATCGCTTTCATTGGTAGTCCTCCTCCAATAAAACAAGACAATAGGAGTTAAGCTTTAATCCAAACCGGAGTAGTCCAAGCGATTCCTGGATAGTTCAGCTCTCCTTCGCTTTCCTGGATAACTTCAACAAAATAATAGCGGCAGGTCTCGGCCTGGTCCTCAAATTCATAGACTTTAGGCTCGCTGGTCCTTTCATCGCATACAGCAACAACTTCACCGTCTCTGATCAGTCTGACTTCATTCACCTCAGTAGTGGGGTATACTTTAACCTCTATTTTGTTCTTAGGGTGATTTACAGCTGTTTTTCCCATAAAAGTACCATTAACTTTGAGTAAGACAGCCAGGCGGGCACCATTGGTGCTGAAAGTGCTGCGCTCCTTTAGACCGGCAAAGACAGATTTCCGTGACAAGTCAGGTGCCCAAAGACCTGTTAATGCCTGCTCATAAATTCCTACACCGCCTTTAGGATGTCCGGGCGGCCTGTTGTGGTCGCTTCCCCCGACAAATGCAAACTTAAATCCTCGGGACAGCAGCTCTTTAATTGTTTTTGGCGCATAACCCCGGCCTTGGACAACTTCCATCGCAACATCAAATTCCGGATCAAAGAGTGCTGTTTCACTATCGAATATATCTTTGTATGGAAGTTTGTCTGCATGGAAATGCCGGATGGAATAAATCCTGTCTGTAAAACCAGCTGACCTTAAATTGGCGCAAATCTCCTTAAATGTTTTCATCTCACGAATTTGGTAAAATCCATACAGCGCACTCTCCCGATCCAAGAAATAGAAGTTTAAATGTCCCCGAACTGATGCAAGTGGACCTTCAAATCCATATAGGGTGACAAATTTTCCGTCTTGGTTTACACTGTCCATAAAACTCAAATAGTCCTTCCACTCGCGGGCCGTGATCTGATCATCGTGATCAATTATCGAATAGAAATCAAACTTGCGCGCTGCGACAGCGTACTTAATATGGTCGGCATAACTGCCATCATGCTCAGGTATGCATTTGGAAACCACCGAATGCCTGTGAATATCTCCCCAGTAACAGTTTAGTTCACGACCGTTAATGGCTTCCATCGGACGTTTATACAGAACTGGCCGGCTGTAAATCTTAAACTTTTTCTCAGCTATCGATTCCTGCAGGAGCATACTGCGAATCCCCCGGCTAATGGCAATGTTAATTCGTTCAGAGTGGATGTACTCTCTTTGCGAATCAAAACTACAGCTGTGGTAGATAAGAACTAGTCCTTCATCAACCAATGCTGCTTGTACCGATTCGTCCGGATAACTTACATCTAAACTGACAATTGCTGGCTGATACCAATTTCCATCGGCATCCCGAACCATTTCATATAGTTGATAACCCCAATCATTTACCATAAGTCCCCAGTCTTCGGCTTCCCTGCGGTCAATTTCAGTTCTAAAATATCTAAAGAAGACCCTAATATGATCACCATGCTGAACCGCAACAGGACTGGCCGGCAGCTTTTGCTTATCTACTTCCTCCGGCAGCGGCACAGGGATAAGCTCTGAGGCTTTGACACCATCTTCATCAATAAAAGCAATTTTGAGTTGGGTATCTCTCATGAAGTCATAAACCTGCTTACCCCAATCTTTTTCTTGACGCCAGACAACACATGCCCTGCCATCATTAAGCAGAGTGATTGTCGGCTCAGTTGCATAGCCCTCTGAAGGGAGAACAAAAAATCTACTTGCGTTCTCTCTAAAATCGCAGAACCCTCCAGCTACTGCAAATCTATCAGAATCGTACTTTTCAAAAGCAATCCACACCCTACCACTGTTTTCATCGGTTGTCATCGATAAAGACCAGACATCATCAATCTGGAGGTTCTCATACTTGTTAAGTTCTTTAGTAACCGGATCAAACCGAAAGAATTGGAGAACACTTTTTTTGCCGCGCAATGTTATTACTCCAAGCAGTATGCTTTCATCAAGCAGTTTGACTGCTTTAGTATCCCAAACACTGGCATCTATAGGGATGATGTAAGGTTCTGCGCCTGCTGATCCAACAACTAGGCAATTTATCCCACCAATAACCTGCGTCCAAAAAGCAATCGGCCTATTGGAAACAACACATAAGGCTCTCGCTTTTACTGAATCGCTGGAAATTTTATAGTTAACCTTATTCTCAATAATGCCTTTATTCAGCTGTGCTATGATAATTTCAGTTTCTTGAGACGAACTATCTTGCTGTTCTTGCACAGGAACGCCCCGTTTATTTAACAAATTAGTCCACATAAACCAAGCTTTATTGGTTAAGTCAACAGCTAATTGCGGCCTGGGATTGCCAGGAATTGCTTCTTTATTTGCGTTCCATTTGTACTTTAGCATGCATAATTGCTCCTTTATAAAATCTCTATTTTAATTAACAATAAAAACGCACACTAACCCAATGTTAACTAGATAATATAAAATAAACATCTAGTTAACAATGGATATAATAAATAAATGCATGTACTTTTTTAAGAACACCCAGATTGGAGATGGAATCGTATTTCTACCCGATAAACGTCAGCGTACAATGCCTAAACATAGAAAAACAGCCTACTACCCGCTGTTATTGTGGGTTATAGGCTGTTCCTTAAAACGTGATTAGAAATAAAATACGCTCGACCATCTATAGAACTATCGAAGCATTACCTGCACTTTTCAAACAATAAACCACAGCTGTTAGCAGATCAGTCACGCGTTCTATTCCTAGCAGTAAACTCCGAGGGAGGAATTCCTTTCATGCGTTTAAACACTTTTGAAAAATAAAAAGGATCGCTGAATCCGCATTGATAGGCAGTTTCAAAAACGGTCTCTCCAGAAGCCAGCAAATCGCAAGCTTTGTTGATCCTAATTCTGTTAATAAATTCATTGATTGTATATCCGACTTCATCCTTGAAAATCTTCCCAAGATAGCCAGGGTGCAAATGGACCAAATCGGCAAGTTCCTGGATTTTAATCTGTGTATGGAAGTTTTCAAGGATATATTTTTTGACATTATTGATTCTTTTACCATGAATCGTAGTGTTATTTATGTTTAAATAGTTCTCCATTAAACGATGGAGAATCAGCAGGAATAGCCCCCTCGCCTCCAAAATATAGCCTTCTTTTTTTTCAAGCCAAACAAACTTGAATCTCTCAAGCAGTTCAATGAGATTGTGTTCAATTCCGATATGGAATTTCCGCGGAAGGGGAAGCTCTCTAAAGCCCCCATCTACAAACCTATATTGAAAGTTAAAAGCAAAGCAGTGCATAGGATTGTCTGCATCAGTAAAAGCCCGCCGTTTAACTCCTTTCGGAACATAAATAACATCTCCGCTTTCTAAAATAATGTCTATATCGTCAACAACATATGTTGAGGTACCGTCTATTACATAGGTGATATCATAAAACGTAGTTATATCTTCCTTAATGTACCAAGTCGGCATGCACTCTCGTTCGTTGAAATATTCAATTGTTGGCAGGATATCAAGATAATCATTAATCATACCAAATCCTTCTTTCGGATAGGCATCATGCTTATACACCAGAAACAACCTGCATTAATTTAATATTTTGTGGATTCATTTATAATTTTAAACGAATATATTATATGTGTCAAGTTTTGCAGATATAATAGGAAAGCACGTCAGCCAGCCTAAAGAGTAATTATAGGCGGTCTAACGTGCTAGTGATTATTAACCTAAAATAATCTTTCTTATTATCTCGATATCTACCTTCATCTTGCGATCAATTGTCATTAGTCCATTTACTTCCTGCATTACATCAGTTAACTGTGTATAGCAGAAGCCTTTAATTAGTGGTATCGACTTGATAGCCTTAACTAATCCAGCAAATCTTCTTAGAAAATCTTCTTCATCCTTTACTGCGTATCCATATCCCCATTTTCTCTCACCGGAAGAACTTGCTGTATCTACCGCAAAAGCAATTCCTCCAAATTCAGTGATTAAAACAGGCTGGCCTTCATATTCTTCGCCGTATGCATATACCATACGTGAAGCTGCACTGCCATTAAAAAGTACCTCCGGATCTTGGAATTTCCGTGCCAGCTCACTTCCCTCTGCAGCATAATCGTGAATAGCGTTGATATCGGAAATAACCTGCTCCCAGCCATCATTGGTACTGACGAGGCGGGACGGGTCCTCTGCCTTCGACAGATAATAGAGCATCCGGCCAAAGTTCTGCTGTTTCGAATCGGAGATGATATTTCTGACACCCCAGGACTCATTCAGCGGAACCCACAAAATAATTGATGGATGGTTGTAATCTCGGTTGATAAAGTCCCGGTACTCTGTCGTAATGTTACCAATTTCCTCGGAATTGAAGTTGTAGGCGCTGGGCATTTCACCCCAGACCAAAAGCCCGAGTTTGTCCGCCCAATAATAAAATCGAGGGTCTTCAATTTTTTGATGCTTTCTGACTCCGTTAAAACCCATTTTCTTGGTCATTTCCAGATCATATTTAATAGCTTCATCACTGGGCGGCGTGAGCAGGGTCTCCGGCCAATAACCTTGGTCGAGGATTAATCTCTGATAAATCGGCTTGTTGTTGAGCAACACCATATCATCTTTGACGGAGATTTTTCGCATGCCAAAATAAGTTTTAACCACATCAACCACTTCGCCATCTTTATGCAGTGTGAATACAGCATCGTATAAATTAGGCTGCTGCGGGGTCCAGTAATGGATTTCATCAATTTCATCTTCCTCTTTGATATTAATTGTCTGCTTGGAAATCCGCTCGTTCAGCTGCCATTGTACAGAGTTGATGTGTCGACCGTTGTAATATAAATCAACTTTCAGGTTCATGTTTTCCGGCTTGCGATCTAAATACAGTTCCATATAAGCGCAGCTCTTATCAATATCCGGAGTAATCTTAATTAGATCGAGGGCTACTTCTCCCGCAGTCTCAAGCCAGACTGTCTGCCAAATGCCTGAGCTGGCGGTATACCAGCACCGATCAGGCTGTTCTTTCCAGTATTGTTTACCCCGCGGTTGACTTGTATCATAACGGTCGACTACCTTTACTACCACAGTATTGGTACCTATTTCAACAAATCTGGTTATATCAAACTTAAAGGGCAGATATCCCCCTTTATGGTCGCCTATATACTCTCCATTAATCCAAACCTTTGCATAATAATCCACAGCACCAAAATTGAGAAATATTCTTTTGCCGCTCCAGGGTGCGGGAATGTCAAACTCTCTTTTATACCACATAACCTCATGCAGTTCTTTAATTCCTAACCCGCTTTTCTCGCTTTGGAAAACAAAAGGTACTAAGATTTTCATGGAAAAATCCTTATCTTTGTACCAACCTTCTAATTCTCCAAGCTCCTGATCATCAAATTCAAATTCCCATTCACCGTTTAGATTCAACCACTCTTCTCTTTCAAAGTCTGGTCTGGGATACTCGGGTCTTGGAATGTTTGTTTTCATCTAACACCCTCTCTTTTTTTCATATGTTATATTTACTACCATAACAATTGTTTACATCGAGTTATATAATACATAATTTTTGGATCAAATTCCAGTATTAGGGTTAGAAAAGTTAAAAAACCGCGCAAACTCATCGTTTTCCTAACAAAACAGCAGATGATAATACCGCTCGATTCTGCTCTGCAGCTGCCTGAGACTGATATACCTGGCTTCTCTAATGACTTCTTTTCCTTCTATAAAAACGAGTACAGCCGGAATAGAAAAGATGCTGTGGAAAGCCGCCAGCTCCATAAATTCATTTGTATCAATATATGCAGATCTTATCTGCGGATATTGTTCAAGCAGAGTTTCCACTTTCGGTTTCAGATCACGGCATACACCGCAGTCCTGGCTGCCAAAAAAGAGCAGGACCAGTTTCTGTTCTTTAATAAGCTTCTCAACGCCTTCTAAGTTGGTTATAAGTTCCATAAAACATCACCTCCTTTGCTATACAAGTGCAGAGCAATATTCTTATATTTTACAGCAATAAGTCTTAGTGACTTTGTTGACAATCTCCGATACCATTGATACTAAGGAGGGATCTCATGAAAAATAAATATCGATTATTTATTACTGCAGTTGTAGTCTGTTGGGCAGTCTTTCTTTGCTTACCTTTTGCCCAGGCTCAGGAATTAGGAAAGGACGGCGCAGTGGCGGCTAACAAAGTCTTTTATTATCAGCTAGGAAATGAACCTATTACTCTGACCAGTGATACCGGCTTTGAGTTTGCAGTTGAACTGCCAAATGGCAGCTATAATGTAACTGTAACCGCTCCAAAATCGGATTCACCACAGGTAATGGAAATCAGAGCTGAAGACCAAGTCCGCTATTACACAAGTTCAGAGCATCTAGTAAACTCCGTTGAAGCAGCGTTTGAGGTTGAAGTTGCCGATGGAGAACTCAATCTCACCTTCAGCGGTTTCGCCCCTGAGACAACTAATCTGGAAGTCTCCGAAATCCTAAAGTTTGATTTTGGTCACGCTGTCCGCGCACCCGGGTACATTAAAATGCCGGCTGACTTCGGATTTGATCCTGAGCTCGGCTATGGGTTTGCACAGCCTACCATCGACAAAGTTCAGAACCGGCTCAATCGAGCCTCGACCGATCCGCTCTATCAGGATGCGGTCAGATTTTCTGACCATGGACGTTTAAGTTCTAACTCCTTTGATATTGTTCTTGTTCCGGGTCGGTACAGCTTTAAGTATGCAGTGGGAACAATTGCCCGGATGAGCATTTATGTAAACGGACTTCCGGGAGTGCTGAACATTACCGGAGCCTTCACGGTCGACCAATTTGAAATGGAGATTCCTGACGGAATTGCAAAGATTACAGTTACCGGAAAAGAAGGTACCTCCTACGAATTGGCTTGGTTAGAAGTTAAAAAGATCGGTGATGAGGTTTCTACCAAACCCACGATCTGGCTGGGCGGCGACTCAACTGTCTGCAACTATTATCCTTTAGAGCCCGCTAACAAAGGTGCCATCACCGGCTGGGGACAAGTTCTGCCTTTCTATCTAACTAATGATATCAACATCCGCAACTATGCCACCAGCGGCCAAACCACCCAGTGGTTCAGAGAAGATGGCGCTTTCGATGGAATTGTTGAGCAGATCAAACCGGGAGAATATTTCATCTGCCAGCTGGGAATTAACGACCGGAACAAAATCCTTAACTCCCAGTTTAAAGCCAACCTTGAATACTTTGTCGATCAGATCCGATCCAAGGGCGGCATTCCAATTCTAGTAATTCCCCAAGGCAGAGCAGATGGATTTAGTGTAGATCCACAAGGCAATCTGACCCATGGAGTATCTGGATGGGCATCTCTCTATGGAACGATACGCCTCGTGGCCTTTGAAAAAGACGTGCTGCTGATCGACAACGCAGCATTAAGCTCCGCGTATTTTGTCAGCATCGGCGAAGCAGAAACCAGAAAACTTTATGCAGATAACACCCATCCCAACTATTATGGCGCTTTAGAGCTGGCCCGCATCATTACCGAAGATATTAAGCGGCAGGAGATTCCGGGTATCTATACTACACCTCAAAAAACAAACTATGCATCAGATCAAACACTGAAGCTCTACACTCCAGAATTAAAGAACGCTTCTGGTGAATACATCTACAACTTAGACCAATCTCCGGTTAGGATTTCGATGCTGGCGAAAAACACTGGCACTGAATCGAAAACAGTAACCATGATTGTTGAGCTTGTTGATCAGGCTGGAAATGTAATCGATACAGCGGTCACAACCCAGCAGATCGATGCACACAGCTCTAAACCCTTGGAAGTTCAGATCAGCACTGACCAAGCTGGCAGCGGTGCACATTTACGAATTGCAGCTGCTAATGGCGATTACGGCAATCATGTCGTGATAAACGGCAGTGAAATCACAATGGGAGGTAATCACTAATGAGTAAAAGAGCTTTATATCTTTTCTTGCCCTGTCTGATTATCTTAGCGCTGATCAGTACCTCAGCATTCGCTGCTCAGTATTTGATTCCTGCTGATGGCATCGAAGGTTTTGAATACGACTATCCCGTCGGAACTGAAATTGCCCAGGAACCGGACCCAAATTTTGATGGCTGGGCTATCCTGGGTTCAAATGCTACCCGCAGCGCTTCCTTAGAATATAACAGTCTTCGGAAAAACCACTACATTAAGGTCTACTCGGAGCTGGGAATGCGCGGCGACGGAGTAACCAAAGGCTCAACTGTACTCTCGCGCGATCTCAACATTTCTGGCGTAGCAATGATCGAATTTGATGTCTGCTTCTGGGACGGTGTAGGTACCATTACCTTAAAAAGCACTGCTCCGACCAACTGGAACGCTGGCCACACTGCAGTATCCATCGGCCGCGAAGACCGCAATATTGTTGCAGCACACGGTTCCGGTACCGTAACTCTAGTAGAAAATAGTTCTAACTTGAAATGGTACAGCTTTAAGCTGGTGGTTAATACCGATACTAGAAAATATTCCGTTCAAGTCTATGATGGAAGTAAATTAATCAGCGAAGCTGTAGATTTAGACTTTGGCATCAGCAGCGGCGTGCAGGCATCAGGAATTAGAAACATCAATGTTTTCCTTCCAGATCAAGCTGTGGATAAGACGGTTTATATTGACAATGTCAAAGCTTACATTCCCCAGGTAGCCAGCATCAGCGTTTATCAAGCCGGGAATGGACTGCAAATACCGAAACAAGACAGCACACAGCTGAAACTTACAGCCCGCGCTTACAACGAGCAGAACATGATTATTCCAGGATCATCATTTAAATGGGCGCTTAAGGAACAATATCCGGGGCTGGAAATTGAAGCAATTGTCGATGAAGCCGACTCAGCATGGCTCAAAGCAGATCCTAGTGCTCAGCCCGGAGTGATTATTGTTACAGCCACTGCCGGTGGTGTGACCACTGAGCAGGAGATCCAGCTTACTGCCACAGACCTGAACATTGAGATATCAGGCAGCGACAGCATCCTGATTCCCTTTACTGACCCAAAAACTGAGACATTTGCAGTGACAGTAAACCGCAGTGATGGTACAATAGTAGCTGACGAGTCTGTTACATGGCAGCTCTATGATGAAGATAATCTCTTCCCTCTGTCCCATCCGGGGCTGACAGTTGACAGCGCAGCCGGTACTCTTACCATCGAACCAAGTACTCAACCGGTTAACGCATCTGTAAGAGCTGTTTTAAATTCGGATCCCATAATTACACAAGCAAAAAAGGTTGTGATTCATCCAATGCGTTACGATTTAGGCACCGGTGCAGCCGAAGCAGGATATATTAAGATTACGCCCGACGCAGTTTACAGTGATGCTACAGGATTTGGAATTGATCCAAGTACCCCTGTCCAAGCAGCTGTTATTGACGCTGACAGTCCGGTTGAGGGAGATTACCTCTATTCACCCAATGGATTCTTCCGCTTCCAGCAGAAGCTTGATCCCGGTAACTACAGAGTAAAACTGACATTTAATGATCCCGATTCTAACTACCTGACAATCGGTGTTGAGAATGTGCCGACCCAGCGCTTCCGCTCGAATGATAAATACGATAACCTCATCGTCAAAGGAAATGTCAACCGGAGCGGCAGTTCTGAGCTTGTCTTCGATGTTGCCCTTGTCGACGGTATTCTAGATATCGACTTTATTGGCGAAAAGCGCGGTGAAGTTCAGTACAAAGCTTTTGTCAACAGCATCGAGATTACTAAACTTGAACAGGAACAACCTGGCAGCACACCGACAGTCCATTTAATCGGCGATTCTACTGTGCAGAGCTATGCGGCCAATGATGTGATGGCCGGTTGGGGACAGAAGATCGGTAAGTTCTTAGGTTCCGGTTACACTGTCAACAACAGAGCCATCGGCGGCAGAAGTACTGCCAGCTTCTATCGGGAGGCAAGGCTGGAAAGCGTTCTGCTGAGCATAAAACCCGGTGACATCGTGCTGATCCAGTTAGGCCATAACGACGGAACGTACAACAAAGAAGAACGCTATACATCCAACGCCGACTATGAGATGCTGCTCTCTGAGTACTATATTAAAGGTGTTAAGCAGCGAGGAGCTGTCCCGGTAATCGTGACACCAGTGCCGATGCACGGATTCACTTCTACAGCTACCCTCGGCTCTTATGCAGCGAGTGCAAGAAAAGTGGCAGAAACTACCGGTACATTGATGATCGACGCTCACAATCTCGCGTTAGCCCACTACAATAGTCTGCCCGGTACCCAGCAGGAAAAACAGGCGGTACTTGACACTTACTATGTGCTCAACAAAAAAGGCGGCAGTGACTATACCCACTTTACGAAACCGGGTGCCGAAAAGATGGCAGAGATTATCTATGGTGAACTGGTAAGATTAGAAGTAGTCAAATAATCTAAAAGGCAGGTCGCGCACCTGCCTTTTTCTAATTAAGATTCTGTTTTCCTGGAGATATAAAACACATAGCTGTAATAGTCCTTAAAACGATGATACAGCTCTGCTTCCTCTACAGTCTCCTCAACAAACACTTTTACCTCATCTGCATAGTCATACTTTTTCAGAAATGCTTCTGCATATGCCAGCAGCGGGCGATAATAATCCATCCAGCATCTTTCCTCTAAAACAAAATTAGCTATAGGCGTGTACCCTGATTTTTCTATCACAGATAGTTTAGCGTCAATCGTATCAATTTCCCCATAGGCGCTGATCCAGTACTCCTCGATTTCTCTTGGTCTTGAGTCAGTCAGCCACGATATTTCTGAAACAGCAATATACCCGTTATCTTTTAAATGCTTTCTCCAAAGGGATAGCCCCTTGGCAAAGCCGATGTTGTAAATCGCCCCTTCTGACCAAATCACGTCAAAAGTGTTTTCTTCAAACTCTAAGTTATCCATGGACATTCTTATTGCCGATATGCGGCTGGAGACATTGTTTTCCTCGGCCCTCTGCCAAAGTTTTCCTAAAAACTCGGGCAGTATATCCACAGCAGTGATCTGGGCTTTGGTGTTCTTAGCCAGAGTAAGTGTCTGCCCGCCGGTGCCGCAGCCTATATCCAAAATCTTAGTATTTACATCTAAATGCGGAAGATAGCTCAGAGCTTTTAAGGTTGCTTCCTCACTGCCGGGTCCCTGCCGGTCATTATCCTTATGGTACTCAATAATCAGTTCCAGCAGATCCATTTTTTCTCTCTCCTCTTAAACGTAGTTTTGGACTAGGCGTGCGAACTACTCTTTCCTCCCCTGCACCGCTCCTAAGCAAAAATGCTGGTTATCTAAACCCCATCCCTCCATTGAAAAAAGGAACAAGGCCCAGCAGCCTGTTCCTACAATTTGATCTTAACTACAACTTTCTTGATTAACTCTGGTTCGCCGGCCATTACTCCCGGACGGTGTGCGTCTTCAGGAAAGAAAACAGCAAACGAGCCTGCCTTGGCCAGAACCATGCTGCCCTCTCCGGCATAATATAAACAATCCTTTGCTTCCAAAGCGTCTTGGATAACATCCATGTCGCTGACATGGGCATAACCCATAAGTTCAGTGCCCGAGAGTATATATTGGATATCGAGATACTTTTGGTGGGATTCCCATTTAGCCGCTTCCGGCTGTTTGCTCTGATACTCCTGCACAAGATAGTAAATATTATCTCCGTCTAACTCATAGCGCCCCGGTTCAGCCCCGGAAAGATCATTGTTCAGCAAAAACTCCAGGGCAGTATCTATCCGCAGATTGATTCCATAATACATTGCGGCATTGTGCAGTCGATCAAAAATCATTTGGACTTCCTCCTTGATATCATTTGGAATCATACTACCACAGATCTATTGTTTCCTAGATTTAAGCTTTTACTAAGGTTTCAAGCTCTGCTGTAACCACTGTCAATTTCTCCGCTGCTGCAGATAAACTTTGAACAGCCAAGTCCTGCTGTTGAGTTGATGCAGCGATTTCTTCACTTCCGGCGGTAAGCTGCTCAGTTGCTGTGGCGATAGCCTGAATTTCCACCGCAACCTGTCCGATTCTCTCCACAATTGTTTTTAACATAGTTTCAGTTTCATTGATAGAAGCATATCCGGCTTTTGTTTGCGTATTGCTGTTGATAAAAGTATTCCTGACAATCGCGGTTTGTTGAGTAAACTCCTGAATGAGATTGCGAATGCTGGCTGTTGAATGCTGAGTTTCTTCCGCTAAATGCCGGATCTCTTCCGCAACCACTGCAAACCCTCGGCCCTGTTCACCAGCACGCGCAGACTCTATGGCAGCATTAAGTGCGAGTAAGTTAGTTTGCTCAGCAACGTCCGCGATAATATCGATAATTCCTGCCATCTCTCCAGCTGCTTTTGATAATGATTCTACAACAGCTTGAGACTGCTCAGATGAGTTAATCACGCCAGTCATTACTGTCTGCGTGCTCTCCATCTGCTTTAGACCCTGGTTTGCGAGCTCATCAACCGCTCTTGCTGTTTGAGCAATTGATTGGGATTTGGTGTTCATAGAATCAGCAGCAGCCGCAAACTCCTGAACTGCAGCCGCAACATGTCCAATCGAGCTGGCAGTCTCAGAAGTAGAGCTAGAGAAGTCGGTTCCAATCAGCGATACCTCTTTCACAACTGCCTTAATTGTCTCATGCAGTCCAACCATATCATCATTCTGTTTTTGAACTTCCTGCTCTTTCTGCTCGGCATAAGTAACCAAATTATGCGCTGTTCTAGCTAAGCTCCAAGCTAATACTGTACCCAACAGGAATAATCCTGCCAGAAACACCCAATTTTGAGCTGAATAGTTGTGGATATACACCTCTGGATTAAAATAAGCATAAAGGCCATTAGCTGCTAGAAGCGCGCCCGCATAAACCACGACTAACCGCTGATTAAAATACATGGCAATCGCTATTAGAGATATGGCAATTGCAAAGGGAATTCCGGTGTTGTACTCCTTAAGAATGGCGATCAAGGCTGTTAGAACAGCTGCCAGCACAACCGCAAACAAGTATTTACAGACAGAAGCGTACCGTGTTCTCCTCAATCCCCCTACTGCTAAGGTAAAAAGCGCACCTATCAGCAGAAACGAACCCTGCACAAATCCAACCTTGAAAACCAATGTCAGCAGTACGTAAAAAACAAGGAATGCAGCTGTAAGAATTTGCATTAAGGCCCTATTCACCCGGGATTCATGGTCACTTAATAAGTTACTCAATCCAAACACCTTCTTATTAATATTTAACCGCAATTGTGATGATATTCACAATAAAGGCGTGCCGAAAACGGCTACTGTTTTTTGACAGGAAACCTGAGTACGGTTTTAAGCTTAGCTGATTCAGTTCTGCGGGGATCGGAAAGATAAATCTCGCGATGGATTTTGCTGGCGCGGACATAACCGTGCTCCTCACAGTATGCTTCCATCCTCGCAAAACTTCGCGGCTCTTCATCAAAGCTTCCTAGATGCATCATCTGACAGCTTAATCCGTCAGCAGCCTCCTCAAAGCGCACTTTCTCAAGATATGGGTTAGGCTTCTTCTTACTCACCTGCTCCAAGAAATACTCGAACCACTCGGATGTAAGGAAATCAGGCTGACGGATCATGAGCGTATACTTAAAGTTGCTTTTATCGGTAGCTGGTTTCGTGTAATCAAGCAGGTCCCATACTCCCTCAAGGGGAAAAACTGTATACTGATAATATCCACTCGGTACGTTTGCGCTTTTATAAGACATTCTCACCGCATAGCTGAGACTGTACAACGCCTCCACCGCTTTGCTGAATTCGTCACCATTGGGATCTCCGGAACCGCTGACCATCAAAAACTGCATCACAGGTACATCTATAATTTCAGGCTCATTTTTTGGTACATACAAATGCTTAAAATCCTTTTTGTAGTCAATTTTCTTGCTCAAGTAAAATCACCTCGATTTATACTAATTCCACATCCTGCGAAAGCGAAGCGGAGTTACTCCCTCAGATTTCTTAAAAGTTTGAATAAAATGACTCACACTTTCAAATCCAACTCGGTGCGAAACTACTTCGACCGATAGATTTGTGTTTTTCAACAGAATTTTACTCTCCTGTATGCGCTGTTTAATTAAATATTCGTGGGGACTGAAGCCGGTATGGCGCTTAAACTGTCTGGCAAAGTGATACTTGCTCATGCCAACGACATCAGCTAACTGATCCAGTGTCAGCGGTTTTTCATAGTTCCCCTTAATATATCTAATTGCGTGAGTGGTCGATGGCGGCAGCTGCTGTAAATCCTGCTGTTCCTCGCTGGACCTTAACAGCAGTTCTGTGATAATCTGATTCAAAAGCAGTGATGCAACAATATTGGCTTGGTAATTATGCGATCTGATCAGCTGGTGAATCTGCAGCAGTTTTGGGAGAATCGTATTGTTTGGTTCTGCGCTCAGATCAAATACCGGGCCATTGTTTTTAAGAATCTGCTGGACGTAAAGGCGGCTGCTGTTCCCGTTAAAATGAATCCAGACCATCTCCCATAAATCTGTTTTGGAACTGCCGTAATAGTGGGGCGCCATACAGTCGATAATAAAGAGCTGATGGCGGCGCACCGTATAAGAAACGTCATTGTATTTCAGATAACCGGTTCCGTCCAAAGTGTATTTTATCAGGAGGGAATCAAGTCCCTCGCGGCGGCAGCAGTAGATTGGTTTAGAATAATAATGACCGGCACTCTGCACATAATAGAGAGCCGCCTTTTCTGCTTCGCTGTTATAGTGTTCATATGTCCATGATTGATCCATTACTTTGCGGGTCATTACTTAATCTCCCTACCCCGGAAGTCTCCAGCTTGAAGTTCGCTTCCGATAATCACATTCAATAACTTCCCCACCAGTTCCTTGGAAACCTTCCTCCTCATCAACAAAAAAAGCCCCATTAAAGGGCTTATTCCTTGTTCCACAGTTCACTCTTCAAGATCTTCCAGACGATCTTCTAAATCACTTACCTCATCTTCCAGGCGACTAAACTCATATTCTAGATCATCAATTCGTTCTTCCAACTGTTCAAGGTCAAGGTCATCGATCTTTTCAAGTTCTGACTCTGCATCGTCAAGACGATCCTCAATAACATCAACTCTGCTGTCAACATCATCGATGCGGTCTTCCAGATCAGCAATCTCATCTATATCCTCAAGCTGCCGCTGAATTTCCGCAAGTAGTTCTTCTAACTTTTCTACCCGCGTTTCCAACTCCGCAACAAGGTCCATCCTGCGCTCAAGTTCTGCAACTCGCTGCCCCAAATCAGCGATAATCAAGTCCGGCTTCATCAATCTCAGCCTTTCTAAAATATTCTCGCCAATATATTCCGCTCCTGGATAGAAATTCCTTTCAAAAAAACCGAGTTTTTTTACAGCCGCAGGTCTCTTTTCTGGTAAATTCCATGGGCGGCTGCAAAACTGACTACTATCACTGCGATGCCAATCAGCCATTCAACCGGAAGGATTCCTTCTTTCAGCAATTTTTGGATCTTAATCCATTCCATAGGAGAGAAATAGCGCAAAAAGCTCAGCCTCTCCACGACAATACTGGTAATCCCTAAAATATAGGTTCCAAATACAGCCGCTAAAACCACACCAGAAGTAGATTTGCTGCTTTTCAACACTGCTGATAAAAGCATCCCGACAGCAAGATAAATCAAGCCCACATAGAGCATCGAACCGTAGAGAATCCCCGCTTCCTTAACGCTGGCAGTCAACGTATAGTCAGTAAACAGCAGGTATCCCGCGATGGTTGTGATGCTCAGCACTGCCAGAAGCGCAGCGAAGACGGATATATTGGCAGCTGCTTTCTGGATAAAGATATGGCTGCGGCTGATCGGTCTGCTGTACAGCAGTTCGATAGTTCCGTCAGTTTCCTCTTTTACTAAGGAATTAACCGCAAACTGCATGATAAAGATCATGACGGCAATCGTCAGATACTGCAGCACATAGCCGAAAAAGTTAGTAATTAATGTGAAATCAAAAAGTTCTCCAAGACCAAATGCTGCCAAAAGCACCGGATCAATTCCTTCCAGTTTTGCTCCAGCAAGCTGCTGCATCGCATCAGTCTGCATCGAAGGGAAGAATGCCAAGATAAAAAATGTCAAACCACAGAACACAATGGTCCCGATCATAACACTCTTCCAAGTATTGCGCAGTTCCAGCATGAAAGTATTCATCGGCTTTCCTCCTGCTCATAAAGGTCCATAAAGTAATCATCCAGGCTTTCGTTTTCAATAGTAAAATCATCTGGCTCAGCCTGTTTCAATATATCCAGCAGTATTTCTCCTTCACCCTGATAGCGATAAACTCGTTTCTTGCCGACTTCCTCCAATAGTTGTAAACCTGCACTATTCATTGCCTTTCCTCCCCACACCGTCACAATTTTACGCGGTTGGCTCAGTAAACCTAAATCTGCGGTCGTAACAATCTCTCCCTGCTTTATAAAAACCACACGATCGCAGTATTCCTGCACTTCACTGAGATTATGGCTGGAAAGCAGTATCGCAGTACCTTTCTCTGCCTGACTCGTCAGCTCGCGAAACAATCGCTTCTGCATCATGGGATCAAGTCCGCTGGTGGGTTCATCTAAAATCAAAACCTTCGGTTTTACAGCCAGTGCGCACACAATCGCGGCTTTTTTCTTATTACCGGTAGAAAGCTCGCCAAAACGCTTAGTCAAATCAACTTCAAACAGCTCGCATAACCGCTTCGTCTCCTGATCAAAGCCTGCGCCGTGGAAACCATTACTGATTTCAATTAGTTTCTTGATCGTTAGGTTACGGTAGTAGCGGACATCACTGGGCACATAACCGGTGAACTTTTTAATTGCTTTGCTTTCAGTTACTACATCCTTCCCGCAGATGGAAGCGGTGCCGCTGGTGGGAAAGATAAAGTTCAGCAGAATCCTAATTGTTGTAGATTTTCCGGCCCCATTTGGACCCACAAAACCGAGAATTTCCCCTTCCCTTACCGAAAACGATACATTCTCGATTCCGCGGTGCCTGCCGTAATATTCTTCAGATTTTGTATGCGAATTACATCCATAACAGCTGCCTCCTAAACCTCTTTATGATTGATAATTTCACTATTCAGAAGGCATCCCTTGCCGATGGGTTAGTTAGTTTCTCTTCCATTCCATTCTGTTTATTAGAGGAGCAGTTAGAAAAGCCGTCTCTCCATGATCGAGAGACGGTCTCTGTGTCTTCTAAATTATACAGATGCACCCATTTCAGCTGTAAGCCCCGCTGCCAGCGCAGCCTTTTTGCGTACCTGCTTGCGGGCGTAGAAGAAACTGATCACCTGACCAATTCCCGCCAGTGCCCAGGTAACCGGATAGCAGATAAACAGCACATTTGGTGTCGGATACCACCTGAATACTGTTACCAGCCACACTATCCGCATCAGACATGCCCCCACTAAAGTGCAGAGCATCGGCAGAATCGAGTAGCCCATGCCGCGGGTTAATCCCGGATAGACATTCATGATGCCGCAGGTAAAATATGCGACCATCATAATCTTCAAGCGCATCATGCCGAGCTCAATCACCTCAGGGTTCTTCGTATAGAGAGCCAGTAATGTTTCGCCAAATACAAGCATTGCTCCGCTTAACACAAACCAAGTGGCAAAAACTAGTACTGTGCAGATCTTAGCTACTGAGTCGATCCGATCATAATTCTTTGCTCCCATATTCTGCCCGGTAAATGTAATGGCCGCGTTGTAATAGGCGTTCATGGTCGTACCCACCAAGCCTTCCACATTACCTGCTGCCGAGCTGGCTGCAACCATGGTAGAACCAAATGAATTAACTGCTGATTGAACTAAGACATTTGAGATTGAAAAGAGCAGACTCTGCAGACCGGCAGGAAGTCCAATTCGGACAATATCTTTTAGCTTCTGCTTATCGATGCGTATTTGACGCGGGAACAGACGAATCGCCCTATCAGTTTTGATTAAACAGCGGAGAATTAAGTATACAGCAAGGTACTGAGAAATGACGGTCGCTAAAGCCACTCCCGCCACACTCATCTTTAATACGATTACAAAAAACATGTTAAAAATCACATTGACGATGCCGCTGATAATTAAGTAGTTCATTGGACGGCGAGAGTCGCCAACCGCACGCAGGATGGCTGCGCCAAAGTTATAAACCATACTTGCCGGTATCCCCAGGAAATAAATCCGCATGTATAATTCCGAAAGGTGAATGATATCGTGAGGTGTACCCATCATGGCAAGCATGGGACCGCAGAGGATAAGTCCCAACACCATTACAATAAATCCTGAGACTATACTGACTGCAATTGAAGTATGGACCGACCTGCTGATCGGTTGGGGCTTACCAACACCATAGTCTTGGGCTACCACCACACTCGTGCCTACAGACAGTCCCATGAACACGTTTACGATTAAGTTGATCAGCGATCCGGTGGCACCAACTGCAGCCAAGGCTTCGCTGCCAGAAAACCTCCCCACCACAACCATATCTGCAGCGTTAAATAACAGCTGCAGAAGATTCATTGCCATAATCGGCACTGCAAATATTAGGATCTGCCCAAAGAGCGACCCCTTAGTCATATCCATTTCATGTTTACTTACTGCCATAAGTACACTCTTCCTTTACATTTTTTCCTAAATATTTATAAAACTCCAGACAGATCCTCACTGGTGTTGGACTTATCTGTTTAAAATATCATTACATTAATGATATCATATTGAAACAGACTTTGCTATAAACCCAAAACAAAAAGATCGTGTCAAGCAACTGTAGGATGAAATAGGACCCACCAACCCTAAGGGAACGAGTCAACTGGTATTTAGTTATAAATGCAATGATGCATTGGATATTTGCCGTAGCAATGGCCGATATGATCTT
>DURM01000008.1 GCA_012837335.1 Bacillota bacterium | reverse complement strand
GCAAACGCAGCACACAATGTAGCAGCATTGAAGCGGTTAATTGGC
This sequence comes from Bacillota bacterium, assembly GCA_012837335.1. Classification (NCBI taxonomy): domain Bacteria; kingdom Bacillati; phylum Bacillota; species Bacillota bacterium. Next base: position 68,513 of record DURM01000008.1, on the reverse strand, counting down.
TCCGACTGCCAGTTGATGGCTGTGGTAAAGGCCAATGCTTACGGCCATGGAGATCTTGAGATAGCGCGAACCGCTCTAGCCCACGGCGCATCCTGGCTGGCGGTAGCGATTCCCGAGGAAGGCGTAAGACTGCGCCGTGCTGGAATTGCTGCGCCCATTTTGGTGCTGGGTGCAGTTTCCCCGCATCAGTTGGAGCTGTGCGCTTCCAAAGATTTGGTTGTAACTATCTTTCAGTGGGAGCATGCTCAAGCTTTGTCAAATCTAGCGCGGCGGTTGAATAAGACCGTAAAGGTGCATGTCAAAATTGATACCGGAATGAGCCGCCTGGGGCTGCGGCCGGAGGAAACTTTGGGTTTTGTCAAACGGCTGTTGGGTCTTCCAGGAATTGAGGTTCAGGGTATTTACACCCATTTTGCCTGCGCCGATATTCCTAACGACCCCTATACCCGCTGGCAGTGGCAGCGGTTTGCCTGGGTGCTGCTGGAACTAGAAAAAGCCGGAATCAACATCCCCCTCAAGCACTGCGCCAATACAGCAGCGGCACTGTTAATGCCGGAGGCTCGCTTGAGTCTTGTGCGGGTAGGCCTGGGAATTTATGGAATGTACCCCTGTCCGGTGACTGATGATCTGCGGGCTGTCGATTTAAAACCGGTGTTCAGCCTTCATACGCAAGTGCTGGATTTAAAGCGGATCCAAAAAGGAACTGCGGTCAGTTACGGTCGGAGTTTTGTCGCGTGGAGGGATACTACCATTGCGCTTCTGCCCATTGGTTATGCAGACGGTGTTCCGCGCCGGCTGAGTGAACAGGGGCAGGTTTTAATTAACGGAAAAAAATATCCGTTTGCTGGACGGATTACCATGGATCACTGTATGATTGATGTGGGTGATGCGGAGGTGGAAATAGGAGATCAGGTTACGCTGATCGGCAGACAGGGTGCGGCAGCCATTACTGCTGATGATTGGGCAGCATGGCTTGATACCATTAATTATGAAATTCCCTGCATGATCAGCGAGCGGGTTCAGCGGATTTACCGCTGAGAGACGGAGGAATCGGATGGGTTGATCTGTTTCGTGAGCAGTGGGTTTTTAATGTGCTGTTTTAATTCTGCTCGGATTTTCTTGGCGGCGGCATCACTCTGCAGGTATATGTCGCTGAAAGGTAAACGCACATAGACTCGGCTTTGAAATTGGTCTGGTTGTTGAATCATTTGCGATTCCTCCTTGGTAACAGCATATTCGCCCGCAAACCCTATGGAAACAGGAATACGCACCTATTTTAGGAGGTTGTTATTGTGGAGCATCCTGATATGCATGATGTGATTCAGCTTTATCAGATGCAGATCGGCCTTTTGACTTCGAGTCAAAGGGACAAGCTCTATCAAGCTTATGATCAAGGTATGTCGCCGTTTGTGATTGGCTGTGCGATTCTGCGCACTTGTCAGGAAAGAAGGCGCAAGCAGCTGCGCGGTGGGCACAAACGGATTTCATTCAACTATTTATGGGGAATCATCGAAAATTGGTTAGAAATCGGCATTACTGATGAAACAGCTTTCCGCGCTTGGTGGCAGGGACAGCAGAAATATCGCGCAGTAGAGAATGGAGGTAAAAATGCTCAGGCTGAAACAAAGCGGCAGGTTTTCGGACGTGATTACCAATATGAACAGCGGGAACTCTCAGCAGAAGGCTTCTTCGCGTTCCTGGATGATTAAATACGGTATTCGCCGCTATTACAACTTAACGTTTGCATCGAAGTGCCCGGACTGCGGCCAAGCTCTTACTCGAGTTTACCGGCGGCATCCCTTTGTGATGCCGAAGCAGTTTGGCAAGGGCTTGTGGCTGACAGCTGACTGCCGCTGTGTGCGGGCAGAGCAAAAAACGCTGCGGGAGCAGCTGGAGAGAATTAACGTCAAACCGGAACTCTCCCTGCCGCTGCCACCGGCGCTTAGAAATCATGCTTTTGCTAATTTTCAAGTTGAAAGTTTTAACCGCCAGGCTTACAGCGTCTGCCGCAAGTTTGCTGCAAATTTTGTTAAAGTAACTGATGGTAAAGGTTTGATTCTCTGCGGTAAATCCGGCAGAGGCAAGACTCATTTAGCCTGCGCGATTATTAACGCAATCAAAGATCAGCACAGTACCGCTTTTGCCCATATACCCACGCTTCTGGAGCAGCTGCGTCAGGGCAAGGGGAATCTCGAGCAGTTAATCGGTGTAGATCTGCTGGTGTTAGATGACTTAGGCAGTGAGCGGGAATCAGACTGGGCGCTGGAGAAGTTGTTAGTTATTGTTGAAGGCAGGTTGAATCGGTTTAAACCGACAGTTTATACCACTAATTTCAATTTAAATGAGCTGGAGCTGCGGATTGGATCGAGACTGGCTTCCCGCATCCTGTACAACTCCCTGGATTTAGTAGTGCAGGGTCCTGATTGGCGGGAACTAAAATTAAAGCAGACCGCAGTAAAACCAAAATAAAAAGTCTATGCAGAGACCGCTGCATAGACTTTTTATTTTAAAGTATTTTACTTAAGAAACTCTGGGTGCGGGGATGCTGAGGGCTGCTGAACAGCTCATGGGGCGTATTCTCTTCCACCAAGAGGCCATCATCGATGAAAATGACCCGATCGCCCACTTCACGGGCAAAGCCCATTTCGTGGGTAACCACCACCATGGTCATCCCCTCCTTGGCCAGTTCCTTCATGACATCCAAAACCTCGCCAATCATCTCCGGATCAAGGGCGGAGGTTGGCTCATCAAAGAGCATCACTTTCGGCTTCATGGCAAGGGCACGAGCGATGGCTACCCGCTGCTGCTGGCCGCCGGAGAGCTGGTCTGGATAGGCATCAGCTTTATCGCTTAATCCCACTTTTTCTAACAGCTCATAAGCCTGTGCTGATGCCTCTTGTTCCTCAATCTTGCGGACCTTTTTGGGAGCGAGGGTGATGTTGTCAATAACTTTCATATGGGGAAAGAGATTAAAGCGCTGAAACACCATACCCATTTCCCGCCGCACTAGATTTAAGTTTTCAGGGGTAATCAGATTGTCCTCAAAATAGATTTCACCGCTGGTCGGCTCTTCCAAGAAGTTTAAGCAGCGCAGAAAAGTACTCTTGCCGCTGCCGGAAGGACCAATCACAACGACAACTTCCCCCTGCTTAATATCGGTTGTAATTCCCTTTAAAACGTGCAAGTCCTTAAACTTTTTGTGCAGATCCCTGACTTTAAGTATGCCCATATTACTCACCAACCCTTAAACGCCGTTCTAAAATCCTCACTATCTGGGAAATTGTCACGGTCATAATCAAATACATAATTGCTACAACAAACCAAACCTCAAACGGTCTAAACGTGCGCCCTGCAACAATCTGGGCCTTGCGCACCAGTTCTTCCAAAGCGATCGCCGATACCAGTGATGAATCCTTTAATAAAGCGATGAACTCATTGCCTAAAGGCGGCACAATTCTTTTAAAAGCTTGGGGCAGGATGATGTGAATCATGGTCGCAGTTTTACTCATTCCGAGGGAAAGCGCTGCTTCTGTCTGTCCCTTTTCGATTGACTGGATTCCCGCCCGCACAATCTCTGCAACATAAGCCCCGCTGTTGATGCTAAGAGCAATCACCGCAGCAACATAGGGGGGGACTGCCTGTTTAATAATTGTGGGCACGCCGTAGTAAATAATGAAAATCTGCACCAGCAGCGGTGTGCCGCGGATAAAGTCGATATAAGCTGCTGCTAGGTAGCGCAGGGGCGTTTTGCTTAAGCGCATGATCCCGAAGATAGTACCAAGAATAATTCCAAAAAAAACAGCGATTGAGGTAAGCTGCAGTGTCAGCAGGGCTCCTTCTAACAGCGTTGGAACCGAACTCCATACTAAACTCCATTGAAAATCCATTGTCGTCCTCCTTTATCACAAGAAAAAAGGTGCGTATCAGGCGAACGCACCCTGTTGTTGTGACTTAGTTACCAGAAAACCACTTATCGTAGATTTGATCGTAAGTGCCATCTGCTTTGATTTGGGCGAGTGCTGCGTTTACTTTCTCTAAAAGGTCTGTATCTTCCTTCCGCAGAGCTAAACCAAAGGTATCATCATCCGAAACTTTGCCGACATGCTTTAGCGGTGCGTGGGGATTAGCTGCAAAGAAAGCTTCAGCTACCGGTAGGTCGATTACCGCTGCGTCAACGATGCCGATGACGATATTCTGGAGCGCTTCCGGTACAGTATTGTAGCGGTTGATTTTAACACCGTCAATCTCCGATGCAGCAAAATCACCGGTAGTGTTAATCTGAACAGCTACTATCTTGCCGGCCAGGTCTTCCAAAGTCTGGATCGAGTTATTGTTTTGGTGCACCACGATTGTTAAAACCGATGTGAAATACGGTTCAGAGAAATTGACCTGCTTGGCTCTTTCTTCGGTTATGGACATTCCCGAAGCGATCATATCGATGTTTTTGTTGAGCAGGCTCGGAATCAGGCCATCCCAGGCAAGATTGAGGTATACTACTTCATAGCCCATCGCTTCACCGATTGCTTTAGCCAGATCCACGTCAAAACCAACAATCTGGTTTTTCTCGTCAACAAACTCGAAGGGAACAAAGGCTGCATCGCCGGCTACTGTTAAAACAGGTTTTTGCGCCAGTGCCGCCGAAGTAGTTCCTAAAACCATTACCATCAGCATTAAAAACACAACAGTTTTTTTCATAATTATCCACCTTTCTTTTTCGCTGCAGTTACTCTAAACGTGCATATCCGTTTCGGCTTGCATATATATGCAACGAAACAGTAAAATGATACATTGATTATAGCAAGCTGTGGTGGAGATTGCAACACCTTGTTTGTTAAATAAATGTAATGTTTAAAGTGGGATAAATGGATGGATATTAATGCTGAAGTAATTTATAATCCTGCAGTAGGACGGAGAGATTGTAAAGGGTGATAGACATGGAAATATTTGCAGATTACCATACCCATACCATCCACAGCCATGGTAAAGGAACAGTACTGGAAAATGTGAAGCGGGCTGGTGAGATCGGTTTGGAGGAAATAGCCATCAGCGACCATGGTCCCGGTCATCTGATGGGCATTGGCATTAACAACCTGGAGGTTTTGGACCAGATTCGCGGTGAAATAAACGCTGCCGTGCAGGTTTATCCGCATGTGAACGTGAAATTAGGTATAGAAGCGAATGTGACCAGTATTAATGGAGATATCGATATCACGCCGGAGTATCTTGATAAGCTGGATATTGTCCAGATTGGACTGCATTTTATGGTTAAACCGGAGCAGCTGCTGGACGGTCTCAACCGCACAGCGCTGCATTTACTCAGGGGGCTGGCGCCGGGGATCAAGCGCAAAAGCCGCCTGTTAAATACGGAAGCAATCATCAATGCTGTTTATCGGCATAAAATTGATATTGTAACCCATCCCGGCCATCGTTTTAACATTGACACCCGGGAGTTGGCGAAAGCGTGCGCCATCAGGAATACAGCGTTTGAGATTAATACCAGCCATAAAAACATGACGGTGGAACTGATTGAAATCGCTGCAAGTGAAGGTGTAAAGTTTGTAATCGGCAGCGATGCGCATCATCCCAGCCGCATTGGGGATTTTGAGCACGGGATTGCGCTGGCGAAAGAGGCAGGATTAACACCTGATTTGATTCTGAATGCCAGACCGAAGTAGTGAGATCGGGCCGCGTGGAATTGTTGGGAGGAATGGGACAATGCGCAGTAATTATAAGTGGCTGATTCCCGGAATGGGAGTTAAGCGCTGGATTGCTGTTATCTTATTTGGTTTACTGCTGTTTTCGTTAGGAATTGTTGTTTGGGATTTGCATTCCTCATCCCCGGTCGAAGCCAAGTTTCTGCAGATTCTGACCAAATATGTGGATAACATCCTGCTGGCAGCAGTAGTGCTGCTGGTTGTGGGAGTAAGCATCAGTTTTATTGGAATCAGCAATCTGATTCGCTCCATAATTGAAGTGGTCTCACCAGAAGAAGTTAATGATTTAGCAGAAGTAGTCTACCGTAAGCGCAGCCTGGAGAGGGGTCCGCGGATTGTGGTGATTGGCGGAGGCACGGGTTTAAGCACCCTTCTGCGGGGCTTGAAATCATATTCCAGTAATATTACCGCTATCGTTACAGTTGCTGATGATGGGGGCAGTTCCGGACGGATTCGTGAGGAGCTGGGCATCCTTCCGCCTGGGGATATCCGCAATACCCTTGTTGCCTTAGCCGATACCGAACCTTTGATGGAGCGCTTGTTTCAATACCGCTTCTCCTGGGGTGAAGGTTTGGAAGGACACAGCTTCGGCAATTTGTTTATAGCTGCTATGACAGATATTACTGGTGACTTTGAAACTGCCATTAAGCAGTTCGGTAAAGTCTTGGCAGTGGGAGGAGTTGTGCTGCCCAGTACATTATCACCTGTGCAGCTGAAAGCCAAGTACACGGATGGCTCTGAGATTATCGGTGAGCACAATATTCCTCAGCCGGGCAGGAAGATTGAATCGATCAGTCTGATTCCCAAAAATGTCGAGCCGCTGCCGGAAGCATTGGAAGCTATTGCCGCTGCAGATTTAATTGTACTGGGGCCTGGAAGTTTATACACCAGTGTGATACCCAACCTCTTGGTCAATAGTATCTGTGAGGCGTTGGTTGACTCTCAGGCGCTTAAGGTTTATGTCTGCAATGTGATGACGCAGCCCGGCGAGACAGACCAGATGTCCGCAGCCGATCATATTGAAGCAATTTTTAAACATACTGGCGGACAGAAAATATTTGAGTACGCCCTTGTGAACAACCAGCGGCTCACTGCGGCGCAGGCGCGCAAATACAGCAGTGAGAACGCTTTTGCAATTAAAGCAGATGTCAACCAGATCAAAAAACTGGGCGTGACCCCGATCACCGCCCAGCTGCTGGAACGCAATGTGTTAGTGCGCCACGATGCCCAGGCGTTAGCTCGCGCTTTGATGGGTCTGGTTCTGGAAGCGAAATCCGGTATCAACCATTTCTAGAATGTCGTAAATCGCCTCTAATCCTCATATTATTGTTTGAGGAGGCGATGGGCTTGAAGCGCTGGATTGCGGTTTTTCTGATCGTCAGTTTGTTTGGAGTATTTGCTCCGGTTATCCGCCAAATTGAGCGGCGCATAGTCGGTGTGAATCCGGGAGTATATTTGGGTTACCGCAGCATGGAGTACTATTTTCGCGATGAAGTCCGCACCATTGTCCGGGGGATTGCCCGGGAAATTGATCAGCCTGAGGTAAATGCGTCCATCCACAAGGAAAGTGGAAATATCATTCCTGAGCAGAACGGTTATTTCGTTGATGTAGAAGCTACAGTGGAGCTGGTGATGAATGCTTCGGCAAACTCCCGCCTTGAACCAGTTATCATCGAAACAGTTCCTTTGGTTCGCTCGGAGCATTTAGAGCCGCTTACCGAGATTTTAGGCGACTTCAGTACCCCGGTGATGGGTTCTCCAGGCAGGGTGAACAATATCCGCCTCTCGCTGGCGGCGATCAACAACACGATAGTTTTTCCTGGCGAAGTTTTTTCTTTTAATGAAGTTGTTGGTGAGCGCACTCCAGAAAAAGGCTATAAACCGGCACCGGTAATCTATGGGGAGTCGGTTGCAGATGGAGTTGGGGGAGGCATCTGCCAAACGTCAACTACATTGTATAACGCTGTGCGCCGAGCTGAGTTGGAGATTGTGGAGCGTAGGATGCACTCAATCGCACCCAGTTATATCCGCCACGGCATGGATGCTACGGTGGCTTGGCCCCATACGGACTTTAAATTCCGCAACAACAGCGAATATCCTATAATAGTAAAAGGAGAAATCCAAGGCTGGCGGGTGCGAGTATGGATAGTTGGGAGGAAGTAGCGTGGGTTTTTCAGAAGAAACCAAGCGGGAGCTGGCGCATGTTTATCCGGAAACAAATTGCTGCCGCCTTGCAGAATTAAGTGCCTACTATGATTTTAACGGTTACCACTTCGGCAGTTACTTAGATATCAATCACTTTATGCCGCTGATTGCCCGGAAAATCTTGACTTTAACCAAGCAGGTTTTTCCGGAAGCTGCGACCCAGGTGCTGGTGCAAAAAGCCCGGGCTCGCAAAAATCAAGTCTGTACCGTTAGAGTTTTAACAAAGCAGGCAGCCGAAGAGTTTTATCAAGCGCTGCGGGATCAAGATTATCTCGATGATGATAAAAAAGTGCTGGCTAAGAACTGCTGCCAGAGAGCGTATGTCAGAGGAGCGTTTTTAAGCCACGGTTCGGTAACGAATCCAGAAAGAACCTATCATTTAGAGATTTTTACCGAGAAGTCTGAGGTGGCGGAGAGGGTACTTTTAACCATCAATTCTCTTGGCTTATCAGCGCGAATGACCGGGCGCAAAGGAGATCTGGTAGTCTATCTCAAAGACGGCGATCAGATTGTTACTTTACTTAATTTAATGGGAGCCCATAAAGCGCTTCTCCATGTGGAGAATGTCCGCATTGTCAAGGATATGCGCAACCAAGTCAACCGGTTAGTTAACTGCGAAACTGCCAATGTGGACAAGACTATCAAAGCGGCAGTTGCCCAAATCGAAGCAGTAGAAAAAATTCAAAAACATATGGATCTGTCTGAACTGCCTCCGAAAATGGCGGAGATAGCTCGCTTAAGAGTTGAAAATCCCTACGCCTCTTTAAAGGAGCTGGGGGAGATGGCGGAACCGCCCATCAGCAAGTCAGGGGTCAGCTATCGGATCCAGCAGCTGATTAATATGAGCAAAAGTTTGGATTAAAATTACCATTTTCTTAACAAAGCAAGGCAGGAAACATTCTCCTATTCGGAGAATACCATAGCGTGATTCATAGTTATAGTCTGTATGAATCGCGCGGGACAATTATGATGTTGGCGGGACAAAAACGATCCACTTAGGGAGTCTTATTCGTGAATTTCATCAATGTCTTACATCAAATAGCACCAGAAGTAATCAGCATCATAGAACAGCGTTACGCGATTTTACGCGCAGTATACTATAAAGCACCGATTGGACGCCGCGCTCTTGCGCTGAAATTAGACAAGCCGGAGCGCACAATCAGAAACGAACTAGATTTTTTATACGACTCGGGGTTCCTTGCTAAAAGCCCTGCGGGAATGCAGCTGAATCCAGCGGGAGAGCGGATGTTTTTGGAGCTGTCCGATTACATCCGGGAGATCCGCGGATTAAGCGAATTAGAGCAGGAACTAGCCTGCAGATTGAAACTCAACGCAGTAATTATCGTTCCCGGAGATTCCGATCAAGATGCAGTAGTGAAAAAAGATTTAGCCAAAGCAGCTGCCCGCTATCTGCGTTGTTCTCTCGAAGACGGCGATGTTTTAGCGGTCACTGGCGGCACAACCTTAGCGCAGGTTGCAGGCTGCTTTGCTGCTGACGGAACCAAGCGTAACGTTGTAGTTGTTCCAGCTCGAGGCGGTTTGGGTGAAGATGTGGAGCTGCAGGCTAACACCATTGCAGCCAAACTTGCCCAAGGTTTGGGCGGATACTACCGCCTGCTTCACGCCCCGGACAATGTAGAGCCGCACCTCATCGACACAATTCTTAAAGAACCGAGCATCCGCGAAGTAGTCTCCCTTGGCCGCCGGGCCGATGTGCTGCTGCACGGCATCGGGACCGCGGAAGAGATGGCTAAACGCCGAGGTCTTGCTGAAGAAGATGTAATGCAGCTGATCATCAATGGCGCGGTTGGCGAAGCGTTCGGCTATTACTTCAATGAGCACGGAAAAGTAGTTTATTCCACCGCTTCAGTAGGGATACGAATGGAAGATTTGGCTAAAATACCATTAGTTGTAGGAGTAGGTGGGGGCAGAAGCAAAGCCTGGGCAATGCTGTCAGTTGTACGTCTCGGATACTGTGATGTCTGTATCACCGATGAAGGGGCAGCCCGGAAGGTGATTCAAATACTAAAAAATAAGGAGGACATGTAGATGGCAATTAAAGTTGGTATTAATGGTTTTGGTCGAATTGGTAGACTGGTGTTTAGAGGTGCTGTTAACAACCCTGATTTTGACATCGTTGCAATTAACGACCTGACCGACGCAGCTATGTTAGCTCATTTACTGAAATATGACTCTGTTCACGGCATTTTTGACGGTGAAGTTTCCGTTGATGGTGACTACCTTGTAGTCAACGGCAAGAAAATCAGAGTCTACGCTGAAAGAGATCCGAAAAACTTGCCTTGGGGCGAGCTCGGAGTCGAATATGTGGTTGAGTCCACCGGTATTTTCAGAAGCCGCGAGCAGGCTCAATGGCACATCGACGCAGGTGCGAAGAAAGTAATTATTACTGCTCCTGCCAAGAACGAAGATATTACAATCGTAATGGGTGTAAACCAGGATCAATATAATCCAGCTGAGCACCATGTAGTTTCCAACGCTTCCTGCACAACCAACTGCTTGGCTCCTTTTGCTAAAGTATTAAACGACAACTTTGGCATTAAAAAAGGTTTAATGACCACTGTCCACTCCTACACAAACGATCAGCGGATCCTGGATCTGCCGCATAAAGATTATCGCCGGGCACGGGCTGCTGCTTTGAACATTATCCCAACTACTACCGGAGCAGCTGCTGCAGTTGGCTTGGTATTACCTGAGTTAAAAGGTAAATTAGACGGATATGCTCTCAGAGTTCCGACACCGACCGTTTCAGTTGTTGACTTAGTGGCTGAACTCGAAAAACCGGCAACAGCTGAAGAGGTTAACGCTGCGTTTAAGGCAGCCGCTGAAGGCGACATGAAGGGTATCCTCGGTGTTGAAGAAACTGAACTGGTTTCCATGGACTTCAAAGGCGACAGCCGCTCTTCCATCGTTGACGCTCCCCTGACAACTGTTATGGACGGCAACATGGTTAAAGTAGTTGCTTGGTACGATAACGAGTGGGGTTACTCCATGCGCGTTGTTGACCTGATCGCCTACATGGATTCCAAGAAGTAATAAAACTGCAGAACAATGAGGGGGATTTTCCCCCTCATTAACTGAGTTAGGAGGTATCCGGATGAATAAAAAGATGATTCAAGACGTGGATGTAAAAGGCAAACGGGTGTTAATGCGTGTTGATTTCAACGTTCCCATGAATGACCAGGGAGAAATTACTGACGATAAACGGATTACCGCAGCCCTGCCCAGCATTCAATATTTAGTTGAGCAGGGTGCCAAAGTTATTTTAATGTCTCACTTTGGCCGTCCGAAGGGCAAAGTAGTTGACTCGATGCGAATGGATCCAATTGCCGAGCATTTAGGCAGGCTTTTGGGTAAAACTGTGATTAAAGTTGACGACTGCATTGGGCCTGAAGTTGAAGCTAAAGCGGCTGAAATGCAGGACGGCGACGTGATGCTGTTAGAAAATGTCCGTTTCTACGCTGAGGAAGAAGCCAATGATCCGGAATTTGCCAAGAAATTAGCAGCTTTAGGCGATGTCTACGTGAACGATGCGTTCGGAACAGCGCACCGCGCTCACGCTTCCACAGAGGGAGTTGCCCATTATCTGCCTGCAGTTGCCGGATTTTTAATGGAAAAAGAGCTGAAGTTCCTGGGCGGAGCGGTTAACGATCCAAAGCGGCCGTTTGTGGCAATCCTAGGCGGAGCTAAGGTTCAAGATAAAATTGCAGTGATTGAATCACTGTTGAATAAAGTTGACACATTAATTATCGGCGGCGGCATGGCTTACACATTCTTAAAAGCCAAAGGCTATGAAATCGGCAAATCTCTTCTGGATGCTGATCGCATTGATTTCTGCCGCACCATCATGGAGCAGGCTGAAGCTAAAGGCGTTAAGCTTCTGCTTCCTGTTGACATTGTTGTTGCGAAAGAATTTGCAGCTGATGCTGAGAACAAAGTCGTTGCAGCGGATCAAATTCCTGCTGACTGGGAAGGTCTGGATATCGGACCCAAGACTGTTGAACTGTTCAGCGAAGCGGTGAAAAGCGCAGCTACAGTAGTCTGGAACGGTCCAATGGGCGTGTTCGAGTGGGAAGCTTTTGCCAATGGCACCAAACAAGTTGCGCAAGCTATGGCTGAAAGCGATGCAATTACTATCATTGGCGGCGGAGATTCCGCAGCAGCGGTTGAGCAGGCCGGTTTAGCTGAAAAAATGACACATGTTTCTACCGGCGGCGGCGCTTCGTTAGAGTTTTTAGAAGGCAAGGAGCTGCCTGGTGTAGCTGCACTCAATGATAAATAGGAGGAAGGGCTAGTGCGTAAACCTATTATTGCGGGCAATTGGAAGATGCATAAAACGGTATCAGAAGCACTTGAACTCTGTGAGCGCCTGGAACGAGCTGTGGAGGATACTGATGTGGAAGTAGTAGTCTGCCCGCCTTTTACTGCTCTATCTGCAGTCTGCAGCTTAGGGATGGATAAGGTTAAAATTGGCGCTCAAAATGTAAGCATCGCTGAATCCGGTGCTTACACCGGTGAGATTTCACCAGAGATGCTGGTAGATGTCTGCTGTACCTATGTGATTATCGGTCACTCTGAACGGCGGCAGATTTTTGGCGAAACTGACGAAATGGTCAATCAAAAAATCCATTTGGCATTGAAGCACCATCTCAAACCTATCGTCTGTGTTGGCGAGACTCTAGAAGAGCGCAGGGCAGATCAGACAGAAGCAGTGGTTGTCAGGCAGACCAAGGCTGCTTTTGATGGCGTCAGCGCAGATAAAGCTTCAGAAATTGTTGTCGCATATGAGCCGATTTGGGCGATCGGGACTGGAGAAACTGCCAGTGCCGAGGATGCCAACGCAGTAATCGGTACCATCCGAAAAACCCTGGCTGAAATTTACGATCAGGCGACAGCCGATCAAATCCGCATCCAATACGGCGGCAGCGTCAAACCTGGCAATATCAAGGAATTAATGGCGCAGCCGGAAATCGATGGAGCATTGGTTGGCGGCGCCAGTTTAGATGTTCAAGACTTTACTGCCATTGTACGATATAAAGAGCAGTAAAGCAGGATAGGGGGCTTTGTTATGAACAAGAAAGGACCGGTTGCACTAATCATTCTTGATGGTTTTGGTCTCAGCGGCTATCCAGAAGGTGATGCAACTAAAGCAGCGAATACTCCGACAATCAATTGGTTGTGGGAGAACTGTCCCCATGCCACTTTGAAAGCCAGTGGTGAAGCAGTGGGATTGATGGAAGGACAAATGGGAGATTCTAACGTCGGCCATTTAAATTTGGGCGCTGGCAGAATCGTTTATCAAGATGTGGCGTTAATTTCTAAAGCAGTGCGGGATGGAGACTTCTTCCAAAACGAGCAGCTGTTAACTGCTATTAACCACGCCAAAGAGCAGGGCACTAAACTGCACTTAATGGGTTTGGTTTCTCCCGGCGGGGTGCACAGCCACTCCACCCATTTATATGCGCTGCTGAAGATGGCTAAGGACAGCGGATTGACAGATGTTTATGTCCACGCCTTTTTAGACGGCAGGGATGTTCCGCCATCCAGTGCTAAAGAATATTTAGCCGAGCTTGAAGCAGAAATGCAGAAAATAGGCGTAGGCAAAATTGCCACAATTTCCGGCAGATACTATGCCATGGACCGGGATAAACGCTGGGATCGGGTAGAAAAAGCGTATCTGGCTCTAACCGCAGGGCAGGGACGCTTCTCCGACTCAAGTTCTGCAGCCATTACTTACGCTTATGAAAATGGCGAAACTGATGAGTTTGTAATTCCGACTGTCATTGTTGATGAGAATCAGCAGCCTACAGCCAAAATTGAAAACAATGATGCGGTAATCTACTTTAACTTCCGCGCTGATAGGGCTCGGGAACTTACCTGGGCATTTACCAATGATGAATTTGACGGTTTTGCGCGTCCCGGCGGCAAGCTTGATCTCTGCTTCATTACCATGACTCAATATGATGTAACTGTTAAAGCGCCGTACGCGTTTCCCCCTCAAGACCTGAAAAACACTCTCGGCGAATATGTGTCCAGCCTGAACTTAAAGCAGCTGCGCATCGCCGAGACTGAAAAATATGCCCATGTTACCTTTTTCTTTAACGGCGGCATCGAGCAGCCATTCCCCGGCGAAGATCGGAAACTGATTCCTTCGCCCAAGGTGGCTACCTATGATCTCCAGCCTGAGATGAGTGCCCCGGAAGTAACCGAAGCGGTAGTGGAGTTGATCAATGAAGGCAAGTATGATTTGATCATCCTCAACTACGCCAACTGCGACATGGTTGGGCATACCGGTGTGATGGAAGCGGCGGTGAAAGCGGTAGAAGCAGTTGACACAGGCCTGGCAAAGGTCTTGGAAGCGCTGAAACAGCAGAACGGCGCAGCGCTTGTTACCGCTGACCACGGCAATGCTGAGCAGATGGTGGATCCAGATACAAAAGAGCCGCACACTGCTCATACCACTAACCTGGTTCCCATTTGGCTCTTTAACGCCGGTGAAGGCAAGCAGTTAAAATCCGGAATTCTGGCGGATATTGCTCCCACACTTTTAGATTTAATGGGACTGGAAAAACCGCAGGAAATGACCGGAGAGAGTCTTGTTACCAGCTAGTTACCATAGTAAAGGAGGAAATTAAATGATTATTCAAGATGTATGGGCCCGCGAAGTGCTTGACTCCCGCGGCAATCCAACAGTTGAAGTTGAAGTTTGGCTTGAAGATGGCATCGTAGGCAGAGCAATTGTACCTAGCGGTGCCTCAACCGGACAGTTTGAAGCAGTAGAGCTTCGCGATGGCGATCAGGACAGATACTTAGGTAAAGGTGTTCAACAAGCAGTTGACAATGTTAACGATGTAATTGCACCTGAGCTGATCGGTATGGATGCCACCAGACAAGTAGAGATCGACAAGCTGTTAATCGAGCTGGATGGCACTCCCAATAAAGGCAAATTAGGCGCCAACGCAATTTTAGGCGTTTCCCTGGCAGTTGCTCACGCTGCTGCTCAGTGGGTTGGACTGCCTTTGTATCAGTACATTGGCGGAACCAATGCCCAAGAGCTGCCTGTGCCGATGATGAACATCCTCAATGGCGGCGCTCACGCTGATAACAACGTGGATATTCAGGAATTTATGATTATGCCGGTGGGAGCCAAATCCTTCAAAGAAGCTCTCCGCATGGGCGCAGAAGTTTTCCACAGCCTGAAGAAAGTGCTTGCTGGTAGAAACTTGAACACCGCAGTGGGCGATGAGGGCGGGTTTGCTCCGAACTTAAGCTCTAACGAAGAAGCGATTGAAGTGATCATCGAAGCCATCACTGAAGCGGGCTACAAACCAGGCGAAGACATCTGCCTTGCCCTCGACGTAGCTGCTACTGAAATGTTCAAAGACGGCAAGTATGAGTTAGCCGGCGAAGGTAAAACCCTCACCACTGATGAAATGATTGCTTTCTATGAAAACCTGGTTGATAAATACCCAATCATTTCGATTGAAGACGCTTTAAGCGAAGATGAGTGGGAAGGCTGGCTTAAACTGACTGAAGCTATCGGCGATCGGGTACAGCTCGTTGGCGACGACCTGTTTGTAACCAACACTGAGCGCTTGGCCAAGGGTATCGAGATGAGAGTTGCTAACTCCATTCTCATTAAAGTGAACCAAATCGGTACTCTCACCGAAACCCTCAATGCTATTGAAATGGCTAAGAGAGCGGGCTACACAGCAGTTATTTCCCACCGCTCCGGTGAAACTGAAGATACCACCATTGCTGACCTGGCAGTAGCCACTAACGCAGGCCAGATTAAGACCGGTGCTCCAAGCCGGACTGACCGTGTTGCTAAATACAATCAACTGCTTCGGATTGAAGAAAATCTGGACGATGTTGCTAAATACAGCGGAATCAAGACTTTCTACAATCTCCGCAAATAGACTTCAATTATGAAAAGACTATCGCTCCTGCAGCGGTAGTCTTTTTTAGTTTACTTTTTTTGGAAATGATGAAGGAAGATTGTTAAGAAAGTAGAATGATTAATTAACCGTAAACGTTTGCGTGTTAATAATTTCTTCACAATGTAAACGTTTCCGATTATTTTAAAGGAGATAGAGATATGGCACCAGCTACACTAAAAGACGTGGCCAGGCTGAGCGGAGTTTCGCTAGCGACAGCTTCAAGAGCAATTAATAACCGGGGGGAGGTTAATCCGGAAACTCGGGCGAGAGTGCTGCAGGTTGCAGAGCAGATCGGCTATGTGCCCAGTTCTTTGGCCAAGGGGCTCTGGTCGGGAGAAACCAGAGTAATCGGAGTAATCATTACTACAATCGAGAACCCATTTTATGCCAACGTTGTTTCCGGAATTGAAAAAGTCTTAAAGGAACAGGGCTATAATATTCTGCTGTGCAGCTCCTATGAAGATATCCAGCAGGAATCGGGAGCCATAACTGTACTTCTGGAACAGCGGGTGGATGGCTTGATCTTAGCTCCCGTCCAGAGCAAACCGGAAGTTGTTGAAAGGCTGCAAAAGAATAATCTTCCTTTCGTTCTGGTGGGCAGAACAATTCCCGGAATCGATACCAGCTATGTGGTCTGTGATGACTATCAAATAGGGGCAATGGCAGCTGAGCATTTAACTGCTAAAGGACATGAGCGGATTCTGTTCATCAACTCATCGCTTAACTACAGCGCGCAGTTACGGGCGCGAGGTTTTGCGGCCAGAATGAAGGAACTGGGGATTAAACTCGACCCGAAGTGGATTAAATCAGTACCTTTCCACACTGATGCAAAGTATAAGTTGTTTGAAGCTCTGGAGCAGGGGTTGGAACCCAGCGCAGTTTTCTGTTTCTGTGATTATATGGCGCTTGAAATACTTCACGGAATCAAAGAAAGGGGTCTTAAGGTACCCGATGATATAGCGGTAATGGGCGTGGATAATCTGCTGATTACTGAAATCACGGATCCGCCGCTGACCTCCATTGATATCCAAAACCAGGAGATGGGGATTTTAAGCGCAGAAATTCTTCTCAGAAAGCTGCGGGAGCCAACTGCCAAGCCTGAGCAAATGATTTTATCACCTAAACTGGTTGAAAGAGCTTCAACCTAAAATTGGGGGTGGTCTTGGAGCGTCCCAAATGTCCAGCTTTTAACGACCTAGCGAAATTTTAGAAAGGAGATTGTTATGAGAAAAGCTGTAGTGTGCTTAGTGCTTGCATTATCTTTACTGTTCAGCTTGTCCGGTTTTGTCGTTGCTCAGGACGATGTTGTTGAGCTGTGGTATATGGGTTGGGCGTGGCCCGGCGACCAGCCGCAGGAGCCTCGCCTGGATGCGTTTATGGAGATGTATCCAAACATTATCGTTACTTATGAGTATGTTGAAGCGGGACAATTTAATGATCGGATTACCGCTTTAGCTGCTGCCGGTACACTTCCGGACGTCCTGTGGATTATGGACAACAACATGTATGTTTATAATCAATGGGTAGCCGATATTACCGACTTTTTGGAAAATGATCCAACTTTTGATCCGGATCTGTTCTGGGGTAACTCTCTTGAACCAATGCAGTTTAAAGACCGCTATTTCGGTCTGCCGTTCCAACTGCAGGCAAGCTTCCTCGTGGCGAATCTCGATGTTCTGAATTACTTTGGCATGCGCCTGCCGGATCCGTCCTGGACTTGGGATGATCTGTGGGCATTCTGCCAGAGAATGAACCGTCCGGCTCAAAACTACTACGGCATGGAAGATCCGTGGATGTTCTGGGCATTTATGCCGCCGGCATATCTTGACGGCACTACCTGGGATGCTCTGCGTGTTGATGGTACCCGCTTAATGATGGATGACCCAAATGTAATTGAAGCCCTCAAGACTGCAATCCGCTGGGAAAGAGAAAATGCAGCAGTAAGCATTGGATTAGCTGATGGTTCAATTCTGACTCCATGGGATCACCCGGCGTTTGTTGACGCATACGGCAACGTTTCGCCTTGGATGCAGAATAAGGCTGCGTTCCACGTAGGTTGGAGCTGGTCCTTCTCCTGGTGGACAGAGAACTATGAATCTGAGTGGGATATCATTCCTTATCCACATGGTCCTGCCCGTCAAGCAACTCCTCTGATCGTAGACCATATGGGTATTTCTCCAACCACCAAGCATCCGGAAGAAGCATTCACCTTCCTGCGCTGGATGAGCTACGATCAAGACGGCTGGGCAGCGAGAATGCAGGCAGAAGTTCCTGTTCCTTACAGTATGCCGACCATCGATGCGCCTGAAGCTTGGGATCTTTACTTCGGAAATGAAAACGTTCCGGCAGGCATGCGCAATGTCCATGCAACTCTGGATGGCGGCGTGGTTGATCCGAACCGCTATGTTCCGGAATTGGGCTATGTCTGGGACAACTTTATCACACCTGCACGCGATCAGCTGAGACTTGGCGCTGCTGCGTTTGAGGATGTTATGCCAGCAGCTGTAGAGCAGGCAAACAAATATCTTGAAGAAGCGTGGGCAGCTAACAACGCTAAGCTTGATGCAGCACTTGGTAAATAAGCTTTAAGTTAAAACGTTCGCTCTCTTCTTATGGAGGGAGCGAACGTGCTACCGCAGTTCTGGTAAGGGGGTTGTCACATGCAGAAGTCTTGGAAAATCGTCTCTGCACTGATATTAATACTAATAATCTTAGCCGGCTCTGCTGCTGCAAGCAGTATTTTCAGTGAGCCGACCTATGGAGATTATCTTGTAAATTTGATTGACCAAGGTATCCAGCAGATTCCTTTAAACCAGACTGGAATAATTATACCTGCTGTTTATTATAATGAAGTTTCTGATCCGGCTAAATTCAGGACAGAAGATGATTTGCTGTATTGGCAGGCTGATGACGGCTGGGTTGAGTACCAAATATTTGTAGACCAACCCGGCTTATATAATATTATGGTGGAGTATATGCCTCTCGGCAGCCAGATGTTTAACATTGAGATTGGCATCGAGATAAATGGTGAATATCCATTTCGAGAAGCGCGCCGCACTGCCCTGGATCGCCAGTGGCGCAACAGCGTTTATCCCTTTGAGCGGGATGATTTTAATAATGAAAGACGGGCCTTCCAAGAGCAGATTTTTACCATGCGTTCCATGAGACTTAGCGATATTAACGGCAAGTACGTGGAACCTTTTAAGTGGTATTTTTCTCAAGGCACTCATACAATTCGAATACATGGACTCCGCTCCCACGTGATTCTAAAAAGCATTGCTTTAGTTCCTCCGCAGGTGGTGACCGAGTATCAAAAACCCCAGCTTGATTTGAAGGCCGTTAAAGAATGGAAGCTGGAAATCGAGGCCGAGAATCCGCTTTCCAAATCTCACTCATCGGTAATGGTAAACGCCAGTGGTGATCCCTTGGTTACTCCCCGTGAAGATGGTGTCACGATTTATAATACTTTATACTGGCACGCTGCCGGTGAGTGGGCAGAGTGGGAATTTACTGTGCCAGAAGATGGCTATTACCAGATCGGGCTTCGATTTGCCCAGAACTTTAAGCATAACATGCCTACCTACCGCAAAATCGAAATCGATGATCAAGTCCCCGCACCAGAACTGCTGCTGTATTCATTTCATTATGATCAAAACTGGCAGTCAACTTTCTTTGAAGCTGCTGATGGTGAGCCGATGCTCTTTTACCTCACCAAAGGAACGCACAAACTGCGCTTAACTGCGATTAATCAGGTTGTTCAGCCGACAATCAATACTATTTTAGATGTAATCTCCGATCTGCGGGACTTATCCATCAGTATCGCCATGGCCACCGGCCGCAACCCGGATCGGTATCGGGATTGGGATTTGGATAAGCAGATACCGGATGCAATTGATCGGATTTTAGACAGCGCAGCGCGGCTTAGAGCAGAGTATCAGAGATTAAAAGCCATTACCGGCAGAGCTCCTGATGCTGCAGCCAACCTAATTGTCAGCGCGGAACAGCTGGAAGCTCTAGCAGAAGAGCCGGAAATGCTGCCGCTTCGCTATACTCAGCTATCAGTTGATTCGGGTTCGATTTCGGAAGTGATTGGCAACGTGATTCTATCGCTTCAGGATGAACCGCTGCAGATCGATAAAATCTTCATTACATCACCGGGGCATCCGCTGCCGCCGGGCAAATCGAGCTTTGCAGCGCGGACCTGGGTCACGATTAAAAACTTTGTCCAGTCATTCTTTAAAAATTATAATGCTGTTGGCTTAGGCGATGAAGATACCTTAGAGATTTGGGTCGGCCGGGGACGAGACTTCGTCTCGGTGATGCAGCAGCTTACCGATCAGTGGTTTACACCCCAAACCGGCATCAAAGTGGCGTTCAGCTTAATGCCTCGAGAAGACCAATTGATTTTGGCTAATTCCAATGGAACTCCCCCGGATTTGGCGGCGAGTGTCTGGTATACTACACCGTTTAACTTAGCGAGCCGGGGTGCGCTGGTTGATTTAACGCAGTTTCCGGATTTTGACGAGGTGGCTGCTCGCTTCCATCCCGGCGCATTCTTGTCCTATCACTATTTAGATGGCGTTTACGCCATGCCCGAAACCCAAAATTTCTGGGTCTTGTTTTATCGCAAAGACATTGTTGAGGAATTGGGCATCGAGCTTCCGGATACCTGGGATGACGTTGTTGAACTCTTGCCGCTGCTTCAGCAGATGGGCATGAATTTCTACATTCCGGTTTCAGCCGGTACCGGTATCAAAGCCTTAAATGTTATGGCGCCATTTTTCTATCAAGCGGATGCTGAGCTTTACTCACCTGATGGACTGCGCACAAGTCTGTTAACTCCCGAAGCCCTCACCGGCTTCAGGCGTTTAACCGATCTATATACGGTTTATGCCTTAGATAACTTCGTAGCATGGTTTTTCCAGAACTTCCGCTCGGGAGATATACCGCTTGGTGTCTCGGATTACAACACTTTTGTCCAGCTGAAAGCTGCTGCTCCTGAGTTGCGGGAGCTGTGGGGCATTGCGCCCATGCCTGGAGTTAAGAAAGATGATGGCGAAACTGTCCGCTGGGCACCCGGGGCGATGCAGTCGATTATTATGTTTGAATTAAGTGATCATAAAGAAGAAGCTTGGGAATGGATTAAGTGGTGGACTTCAGCAGAAGTACAGGCTCGCTTCGGCAACGAAGTGGAAGCCATGTTCAGTGTGGCTTATCGCTGGAATACGGCCAACTTAGCAGCTATTACTCAGATTCCCTGGACCTTAGAAGAATTAGAGACGATTAAAGAACAGTGGCGCTGGCTCAAAGACGTTCCCCAAGTACCAGGCGGCTACATTCTCGAGCGGGAGCTGTCCTTTGCTTGGAACCGCGTGGTAATCGGCACTGCGTCAGGAGCCCAAAATACGCGGCTGGCTCTGCATGAAGCAGACCGGAATGTCCGCCGCGAACTGCTCCGCAAACAGCTTGAGTTTGGTTTAATTAACGAAGAGGGCGAACGAGTAGTAGAGTTTAGTATTCCAGTGGTTAATGAGCCTTGGGATTGGGAAAAGGAGGGTCAATAGATGAAATCTCAAACTCCGGCATATGAGCGGGCGCTGCGGCCTACTTCACCGGGGCTCGGAGCAAGGCTTAGGAGCTTCGGCCGGCGCCTCTGGCAGGACCGGGTATCCTATGTCATGGTTGCCCCATATGTAATCTGCTTTACGATTTTCATTCTCCTGCCGGTTTTAGGAGCGATCGGGCTTTCCTTTACCTTTTACAATATGATTGAAACACCTCGGTTTGTAGGGCTGCTCAACTATATCTATCTTTTTACTGAAGATGATGTATTTATGACCCATGTCCTGCCCAATACCTTTACGTTTGCCATAATTGTGGGTCCGGGCGGATATCTGCTGTCGTTTCTGTTAGCCTGGCTGATTGCCCAGCTGCCCCAGCGGATGCGGACCGTCTATAGCTTAGCTCTGTACACCCCTTCGATGGCAGCCGCGGTGGCCATGTCAGCCATTTGGCTGGTTTTGTTCAGCGGAGACCGGGTTGGCTATCTGAACAGCTTTTTGCTGGGGCTGGGAGTTATTACCGAACCGATTAACTGGCTCCACAGTGAGCAGTGGCTGATGCCTGTTATGATTATCGTCACACTGTGGAGCAGTATGGGAGTAGGTTTCTTGGCAATGATGGCCGGTATTCTAAATGTTGATCCCCAGCTGTATGAAGCAGCTCGGATCGACGGAATTAAAAATCGGGCTCAGGAGATCTTTTACATCACAATTCCATCGGTTAAACCGCAGATGCTGTTTGGAGCAGTGATGTCAATTGTCAACACTCTCCAAGCGGGGGCAATCGGGGTGACTCTGTCTGGTCAAAACCCAACTCCCAACTACGCGGGTCAGCTGATTCTCAACCATATCGATGACTTTGCTTTCCAGCGCTTCGAAATGGGTTATGCCGCGGCAATTTCCGTAGTTCTGCTGATTATTGTTTATATATCCAGCAAGCTTGCGTGGGCACTTTTTGGGCCAAAGGAGGGGGAATAATCGATGCGCTTTCGGCTCTTTAAGATGGACTTAACCCAAATTATCCTGACGCTGTTCTTAAGTTTTCTAGCTGTTTTTATGCTGCTGCCGATTGTGTTCATCTTCATGCAGGCGTTTAAGCCTTTAAGCGAATTATTTCTTTATCCACCCCGCTTTTATGTGATGAATCCTACGCTGGACAACTTTTCTCAGCTGCTGACTTCGGTAGATGCTGCGGTGGTACCGGTAGTTAGGTATCTGTTTAACAGTGTATTTTCGGCTGCGGCAACGGTGATTGTAGTAGTTGCTTTCAGCACGATGGTAGCATTTGCCCTATCTAAACATAATTTTCTCGGCAAAAACGCGATTCTCAATATGACCATTATGGCCTTGATGTTTGCTCCTCAGGCAGTGATCATTCCCCGTTACATCATTGTGCAGCGTCTGGGAATTATTGATACATACTTGGCCCATATCCTGCCGCTGGTAGCAGCGCCCGTGAGTGTGTTTTTGTTTAAGCAGTTTGTGGATCAGGTACCCGAAGATCTGCTGGCTGCCGCCAGAATCGACGGTGCGTCAGAGTGGCATATCCTGTTTCGGATTATTTATCCGATCTGCCGTCCGGCAGTGAGCACAATCGCGCTGCTGACTTTTCAATCAGCGTGGAATACCATGGAGCCATCGATTTATTATATTGAAAACGAAGCCATGCGGACGCTGCCGTTTTTCCTCGGCACCCTCACTTCCGGTCTAGCTAACAATGTGGCCGGACAGGGAGCAGCGGCTGCCGCAGGTTTGCTGATGTTTCTGCCAAACTTGATCTTCTTCCTGGTCATGCAGAACCGAGTAATTCAAACTATGGCACATTCGGGCCTGAAGTGAGGTGGATTCGGTGCAGCGATTTTACAGGTTATCAGTTAGTTTAGTGATTATCGGTCTGGTGATTGTTGGGCTGAAAGTGCCGATCTCAGCTGCCGTTCCGTACCCCAGTTTCAGTTTTGATGCCTGGGGCCAGCCGGTTGTGTCTCCGGCCCCCTATGAACCGATTCTCATGCTGGATGGGTTTGATATCCGCTTGGAGGATCCCTGGTCAATATCAGGCTATGCAATAGTGCCCTTCAGTCAGCCGCAGGGCTTAGCAGTAGACAGCAAGAACCATCTCTACATCGCGGATGCAGGCAATAACCGCATCGTCGAGTATGATGATGAGTTTAATTATTTGCGCTCGATCGGGGATAGTTCCGGCCAGGGACGCCTGTCGCGGCCGCAGGGTGTATTTGTGCATGAGGATGGCCGCATCTTTGTGGCGGATACCGGCAACAGCCGGGTGGCTGTATTCAGCCCTACCGGTGAGTTCATGCAGGCGTACGGCAGACCAGATTCCCAGATCTTTGGCGTGGATTACCGGTTTGCCCCGGTATCGCTGGTAGTGGATCACCGCGGCTCACTGTTTATCGTTACCGAGGGCGGCTATCGGGGCTTAGTGCAGCTGTCAGAATCTGGTGAGTTTCTTGGTTTTATCGGCGGCAATCAGGCCGGTTTTGACTTAATGTGGGTCTTAAAGCAGATCTTCTTTACTGAAGAACAGTTAGGACGGGAAAAACGGCGCCTGCCCGGTTCTCCCAGCTTTGTAACGATTGATCAGCGCGGGCAGATCTACACTGCTACGATCTCGACTAGTCATGCTCAGGTCAAGCGCTTTAACCTCGGCGGCATCAACACCCTGCCGGAAAGAGATTATGGCGCACCCTATTTCCGCACCGGCGTTTCCATGTTTAATGCTGTAGCTGTAGATCCGAAAGGCATTATTACGGCAGTGGATGCTAATACCGGGCAGATTTTCCAATATACCCCAAACGGAGATAAGCTGTTTGTTTTTGGCGGCCGCAGTATTGCTGCGATTGAGAGAATGGGTTTGATCAACCAGGCAGCGGGGCTGGCGATCCGCTCCGATGGTCTGATCATCGTATCCGATTCCCGCAGCAATACCCTGCATGTCTTTAAACCGACGGAATTCGCCCAGTTAGTTCATGAAGCGGTTTATTTGTTTGAAGACGGCAGATACGATGACAGTGCTAAATACTGGGAAGAAGTACTGCGGCGCAATTCCAACTTTGACTTTGCGCACCGCGGATTGGGCATGGCAGCCTATCAAAATGAGGAGTTTGAGACAGCCATGGACCATTTTTATCTCGCCCAGTACGCTGATGGTTACTCCGATGCATTTTGGTGGGCAAGGCGAGCTTGGCTTCTGAACCACTTTGACAAGGTCCTGATTATTTTAGCAGCAGTTTGGGTTGTTTATCAGATTGTTAATCGCGTGTACCTGCGCCACCGCCCCAGACAAAAGCGGGATTGGTATCGGGTTAACCGTCTATTAGGCGATTTAATGCACGCCAAGACGGTTATTTTCCATCCCTCGGAAGGCTTTTATGATGTGCGCTGGTCCAATAAAGGATCGTGGTTATCTGCCTGCGTCATTGTGCTGCTGGCATTTGCCACCAAGCTCTTTTCCCTTTACTATACCAACCTAATCTTTATGAGCATTGACCGCAATCGCATTAATCTCGGCATTGAAGCCATGACGTTCATTCTGCCGTGGGTGATCTGGGTAATCGGCCACTACCTAATCAGCGCGCTCAAAGAGGGTGAAGGCAGATTCAAAGATGTGTTTATCGCCAGTGCTTATTGTCTCGTTCCTTATATCGTCATCATGCTTCCTTTAACCCTAATTTCCAATGTGATGACAAACTACGAGGCGCCTGTTTACCATTTCTTCCAGAATGTGGCAGTGATTTGGAGCGCAATTCTGTTCTTTGTCATGGTCTACACCATCCATAACTACGAGATCTTCGAAGCGATTCCCAACTGCATCCTATCGGTGCTGATGATGGTGGTGATTGGTGCAATCGGCGGTTTAGTGATTGGCATGACCTTTAACGTCAGCGACTTTGCTGTAGGTCTTTACAAAGAGGTGATCTACCGTGTTTTCTAGCAAACGGATGCTCATGATGACAGGATTCCTGCTGATATTTGTAACTGCCGGTGTCAGCGTTGCAGCGGTAGAAATACCGGAAGATTTTCAGCTTACTGCTCAAAACGAATATCTTGAGCTGTATGCCCGCCCTGAGGACGGACAGCTGATTGTGCGAGATCGTGCCGGGGGAGTCTGGTACTCCAATCCCGATGTGAGCACAATCGATGGATTTATGTGGCTTTCTGATGCGTGGCAGGGCAATCTTCAGTCGCCAATTTATCTAGATTACTTCGACAAAAGGCGCAATGTGCGGGGAGCTAACGCTTATTCAAAGGATGTGCAGATTGAGTATGCCGAGATCGATAATGGTTTTGCCATGCGCTATTACTTTGAAAACACGGGCATCGGTTTTACGGTGGAATACACCCTCGCCGATAACTCACTGACTGCCTATGTGCCTTGGGAACAGGTCCAGATTGGCAATGGCGACCTGCAGCTGCTGGCCTTGAGGCTGCTGCCGTTTTTGGGAGCTCAACCCAGTGAAGCAGATCCGTCTGGTTATATGGTTGTTCCTGATGGATCCGGTGGGTTAGTGTGGTTTAAGGAGCAGGTGTCTCTTTCCCAAACTGGGTACAACCAGTGGATTTACGGTTTGGATCCGGCTTCGGCAGAGCCCACTTACGATCCCTACCGTGAGCCTGTGGTAATGCCCATTTTCGGGATGAAAACTTGGGACCAAGCATTTCTCGGCATTATTGAGGAAGGTCAGGAGTCCGCAAAGGTAATTGCGACTCCGGCAGGAGTTATTACTAATCTTAACTGGATTACTGCCGAACTGTGGTACAGTCAATCCATTATCATGCGGACATCTCGGCAGGGAGGCGGCATCCGCATTTTTGACGAAAATCCAATTCCCGGCGATCGCCGGATTAGGTTCTACTTCTTGACCGATGACCAGGCGGACTATGTGGGAATGGCTCAGACCTACCGCGAGTATTTAATCGCTGAGCAAGGTGCCAAGCGCATTGACTCAAAAACCTGGCAGGCGCCGCTTTTGGTTGAGCTGTTAGGAGCCGATTATGAGACCAACATTTTCGGGCCGGTCATCAAGCCTGTTACCACCTTTGAGCAGGCAGTTGAAGTTGTTGACCAGCTGCTCGCCAGTGGTGTTGATAACTTAATCATCAATTTCAGAGGCTGGAACCGGATGGGAATCCACGGCAATCTGCCAAGGCGGTTACCACCGGAGAAAGAACTGGGCGGAGAAGAAGGACTTCGCTCACTGGTTGACCAGCTGCATGAACGCGGCATTAGAATTCTGCTGGCCGATGATTATACGATCGCGCGCGGTTCAAACAATGGATTTCAGCCGTCTACTCAGGCCAGCCGCACTGCGTTTAATGACTTAATCCGGATGTCATCCTATGGCTTTGCGATTGGCGCGCCGGACGTCACCACCTATCTGATCTCGCCTAAGATCAGCTTGGAGTATGCAGAGCGGGATATTCCCAAAATCGCCCAGTATGGAGTGGACGGTCTGGTGCACCTTTCCATTGGGTCTGCTCTGAACAGCGATCACAATCCCAACATCGAAGCGAAGATTCAACGCCGCGATGCGCGCTTGCTTTACAAACAGCTGATCGATTTAACCCGGGAGTATGTTGACACCATCGGCGTTACTACCGGTAACGCGTATTTAATCGGGTCGATAGATTTCATTCAGGATATTCCCCTGCAGACTACCCAGGATTCCTTTATCGACCAGTCGATACCTTTTTACCAAATTGCTGTGCACGGGCTGGTAACATATTATACCGACCATCTCAATCTCAGCATCAATCCTACCAGAGATCTGCTGCGGGCGGTTGAGTACGGCGCGCTGCCCAGCTTTGTGCTGACAGCTGAGCCGTCATGGCATCTCCGCTACACACTGTCCAGCGACATGTACAGTACCTATTATCTTGATTGGCTGGATCGAACCGTGGAGCAGTACCAGAAGATTAATCTAAAGCTGCAGCAGGTGCATGATCAGTTTATCGTCGACCACAGACCGCTAGCGGCTGATGTGTTTCTGACTGAGTATGAAGATGGAACCCGCTTTGTGGTTAATTACGGCACCCGCCCTTATGATTACAGCGGCACAACAGTGATGGGCAATTCCTTTGCCGTCTTTGATAAGGAGGGACAAATCCAATGAAACTGAAGCTGTCCTTAGCTGCTCGTCGTTCGCTGGAGGGATTTACCTTCATCCTGCCGTGGCTGGTAGGTTTTATCGTGTTTATGGCTTTTCCGCTGGCTTATTCCCTGTATATGAGTTTTACGGAAGTGCAGGTAACCGCCACTGCCATCAACTTCACTTTTGTCGGCTGGGATAACTATATCTACGCGTTCCTGAGCGATAACGTTTTTCCCGTGGAACTGGCAGCTTTTGTTCAGGAATCCCTGATTTCTGTGCCGATTATCGTGATTTTCTCACTCTTGGTCGGACTGTTAATTAACGAGGAAGTGTGGGGTAGAGGCATCTTCCGGGCGATTTTCTTCCTGCCGGTAATCTTCTCAACAAGTCAGGTAATTACCACGCTCTTTGATCTGGGAGCCGGCGGAGGCAGCTTTATGACGCGGTTTAACGTGTTCAACATGCTGATCAACGCGCTGCCTGAGTCACTAAATGAACCGGTCACCGCTGTGCTGTCCCGCTTTACTCTGGTGCTGTGGAGCTCTGGTGTGCAGATTCTGCTGATTCTGGCAGCGTTAAAGACTATCAGTGACAGCGTCTACGAGGCGGCTGCTATTGACGGAGCAGGGCGGTGGGAATCATTTTGGAAGATCACTCTGCCAGCACTGCGGCCGTTTATAGTCTTAACTACTGTGTATACGATTGTGGAGCTGTCTGTATCACCATTTAACCAAATGCTCGGCACGATCAACAGGCATATGTTCAGCGTGCGGACAGGAATGGGCTACGCCGCGGCATTGGGTTGGATTTATTTCGCCCTGATCTTGGTTGCGTTAGTAATTGTCTATACTCTGGGAATGCGGAAAGTGGAAAGATACTAGGGAGGGGAGCGCGGTGAGTATCAGACCTACATTTGCACAAAGAACTGATGCGCTGCGGGAGGGGCTGAGGCCGCGGTGGCTGAGTCTGAGAGGAATCCTGTTCGGCCGGGGCATGAAGACCGGTGTGATCAACAAGATTATTGTGTTCATCCTCCTTGTTGATGTAGCGTTTATTTATGTTTACCCAATTCTTTACATGCTGTCCACAATGATGATGAGCACGCTTGATCTGGTAGATCCTACCATTCGCTGGATTCCCACAGCCCTGAATTGGGATAACCTGGCAAAAGCATTTGAAGGACTCGAGTACTGGCAGGGACTGGGGCAGACTGTGTTTATAGCAGCAATTGCCACTGTTGCCCAGACTATATCCTGCGCAGTTGCCGGATACGGATTTGCCCGCTACAACTTTCCGGGTAAAAACATCCTGTTTTTGCTGGTGTTCCTTACCTTTATCGTGCCGCCTCAGACAATCGTGATCCCGTTATACCTGCTTTACCGGAATTTTGGCTGGTTGAATACTTATTATCCGCTGATTGTGCCGGAAATGCTGGGATTGGGATTGAAGGGGAGCTTATTTATCATAATCTACCGGCAGTTTTTCATGGGCCAGCCCCAGTCGTTAGAGGAAGCAGCTCGCTTAGACGGGGCTAATTCAGTAACGATCTTTACCAGAATTATGCTGCCGCTGGCAAGACCGGCTGTGCTGGTAGTCAGCTTGTTTTCCTTTGTCTGGCACTGGAACGATTACTACCTGCCTTCGATGTTTGTCTCGAATCAAAATATGTGGTCGCTGGTGCGCAGACTCCAGGGCTTGCAGCAGACTCTTGATGAGATTTACGATGTGAACCCTTATGGCTTGAGCACAATGACTGAGCCGGTGCGGATGGCCGGAGCGTTTTTAGTGATTTTCCCAATTCTGATCCTTTATTTCATTGCCCAGCGCTGGTTTACGGAAAGTATTGAAAGGACTGGTTTGGTAGAATAAGTCTGGTTTAAGCAGGATTTTAAGCCAACTAGTCTAATAGAAGGAAGGGAACTTGTTCCAGCAAAAAAACAAGGAGGTTTAGCGATGACGAAAATTATTATTAATGCTGATATAAAGCGGGGTAAAATCAATCGGAACATCTACGGTCATTTTTCGGAACACCTGGGTCGCTGTATTTACGAAGGCATTTGGGTGGGAGAGGATTCACCCATCCCCAATACCAAAGGTATCCGCAATGATGTGATTGAAGCATTAAGACAGCTGCAGATACCGGTTTTACGCTGGCCTGGCGGCTGTTTTGCCGATGAATACCACTGGAAAGACGGCATCGGTCCAAGAGATCAGCGCCCTGAGATGATCAACACCCACTGGGGCGGTGTGGTTGAAAACAACCACTTTGGAACCCATGAATTTATGCTGCTGTGTGAATTAATCGGTGCCGAGCCATATATCTGCGGTAATGTAGGCAGCGGCAGTGTCCATGAAATGGAGCAGTGGGTGGAGTACATGACCTTTGATGGCGAATCGCCGATGGCCAACTTGCGGCGGGAAAACGGCCGGGACGAGCCTTGGAAACTGCCTTATTTCGGGGTTGGTAATGAAAACTGGGGCTGCGGCGGCAATATGCGCCCCGAGTACTATGCGGACTTGTACCGGCGCTATGCGACTTATGTCCGCAACTATCGAGGCAATAATATCTACAAAATCGCCTGTGGTGCCAACGGCCATGACTTCCGCTGGACCGAAGTTATGATGCGGGAAGCGGGACGGATGATGAATGGCTTAAGTCTCCACTATTATACTGTACCTGGCACATGGGGCGATAAAGGTTCGGCAACAGATTTTGACCACAAAGAGTGGTTTGTGACTCTGAAAAAAACGATGGTTATGGATGACCTGATTACCCGCCACGGTGCAATTATGGATTTCTATGATCCCCATAAGCGGGTCGGGCTGATTATCGATGAATGGGGAACTTGGTATAATGTAGAGCCGGGCACCAACCCAGGCTTCCTGTATCAGCAGAATACCATCAGAGATGCTCTGGTAGCGGGAATTAACTTTAACATCTTCCACAAACACTGCCAGCGTGTGCAGATGACCAACATTGCCCAGACTGTTAACGTACTCCAGGCAGTGCTGCTGACCGAAGGCGATAAACTAGTTAAGACCCCGACCTACCATGTATTCGATATGTATAAAGTTCACCAGGATGCGGACGCTGTGGACGTTTACTGTGAAAGCGACCTGTATCAGTTTGAAAATGAATCGATTCCACAGGTGACTGTTTCCGCGTCCCGCAATGCCGAAGGTCAACTGCATATTTCCCTCTGCAATTTGGATCCGCAAAATGCTGCTGAGATTGACTGCGACCTGCGGGGGATGGATGCAGTGTTTGTCAGTGGAACAATCCTGACAGCAGATGTCATGAATGACCACAACACCTTCGATGAGCCTGATAAAGTTGCGCCATCTGCTTTCGATGAGGCAGTTCTGAATCAAAACAAACTGAGCGTGAAACTGCCGCCAATGTCGGTCGCAGTCCTCAAGGTGGAATAGCAATGGACGAGAAGCGGGATTTGTGCAAAGGCTGCAGTGAGTCGGTTGAGGTCTCTCCTGATTCAATCGCGCAGATGGTTGCCCAGGTGGAGCGCTCCGGCCAAGCTGTTGAGGACGAAGTCTACAACAGACGTTTAGGCAAGTGTCTGGACTGCTCATACCTTGAGTACGGAACCACATGTATGTTATGCGGCTGTATTGTGCAGGTTAAAGCTAAGTACCGAACCGGTTCCTGTCCCCATCCCCAGCAGTCCCGCTGGGATGAATAATCCGACATTTATTGGTTGCAGACAGGCTGTTTCTGTGGTAAACTGTAAGAGGTAACTGTTATGGCAGGGGGGTGTCTGCTCGAGATGCAAACCTTTTTAATGGTGATTCAATTTCTAGTCTGCATAGGACTAACTGTCGCTGTGGTACTCCAGGAGAGTAAAGGTGAAGGTCTGGGATCGATTGGTGGCGGCGGCAAGATGTTCTTTAACAAAGCTTCGCAATCAGAGATTATTTTAGAAAGGGCCACTAAGTACTTAGCATGTGCCTTCATGGTGATTGCAGTAGTACTGAGCCTTCTGTAAAATGCAATAAAATAAACCTAGCAGGTAAAACTGCTAGGTTGTTTTTTTGTTTATGGTGGAGGTGAGCGGAGTTGCACCGCTGTCCATAGGTGAAACCACACCAGCTTCTCCGAGCGCAGCTGCAGTTTTAATTTTCATCATTTACCCCTCTCTGCAGCCAGATGAGTAAACGACTAACCCGTTAATTTCCCTAATCAACCCCGGGTGATGCCGATTAGGTAGCCTGCTGGGTTGACACCTGCACTATTCTCACAGGCAAAGAATAACGAGGCGTTAGCCTGCTATGCAGCAGCTAAGGAATAATTATCGTTTGCACTTATTGTTAAGTCCCAAGGTTTAACGAGGTGGTTGGGGACCTCGGCTCGCTTCTGATGCCATTCCTACCTATGTCGAACCTAATTCACCCCCAGAGGTGTATCTATACTTTAACATAAACGTTAGTAAAGATCAATGGTAATTAGTACTCTTAAGAACCCGTTCTATGCGGCGCTCCGCGTCTTTTCGGGCGAGTGTTTCCCTTTTGTCATGAAGACGCTTGCCTTTTACCAGTGCCAGCTCGACTTTGCACCTGCCATTTTTCCAGTACAATTTTAGGGGAACCATGGTGTAGCCTCGCTCTTGGATCTTGCCCACAAGGCGATTGATCTCCCGCCGATGCAGCAGCAGCTTGCGGATGCGCAGCGGGTCGTGGTTAAAGCGGTTGCCCTGCTCATAAGGGCTGATGTGCATTCCATGGAGAAATACTTCGCCATCTTTAACCCTGGCAAAGCTGTCCCGCACATTAACCCGGCCCAGTCTTAATGACTTGACTTCGGTTCCTGTCAGAACTATTCCTGCTTCGATGGTTTCAATAATATGGTAATCATGGCGCGCCTTGCGATTTTCAACAATAACTTTGATGTCGTCAGCCACGCAGCTTCCCCCTTACTATTGGTATTTATAGTATAGCAAACCAGGACTTATCCTGCAAGGTGGAAGCATTTTCTGCAACTGCTTTGACACGGAGAGAGCAGAAAACATATAGTAATAGGGCATTATTTTTGTGGCAGGAATTTCCATCAGCAAGAGCGAAACATCGTTTGACCGTGCTTTTAGGAGGATCAACATGCAGAAATACGGACTAATAATATTTATCGCCCTTATTATGTTTTTTTCAGCAAATTCTGCCGCAGATGCTGCTTTCAGCTTCTATATTGGTGGGCAGAAGGTAGAACTGGCAGCATCTCAGGTAGTGAATGGCAATATCCTAATTCCGGCTTCAGTACTGAGAGACTACATGGCTGCTGACGTGGAAAGTGATTTGGAAGCAGGTAAGCTTTCCATCTCATTCCCAACCCACACTATTATAATGGAGATCGGTTCGCCGACAGCAAAGGTGAATGGGGAAGAGCAGATTATGGATGTTGCTCCCCAAGCTGTCGATGGGGAGTTTATGATTCCTCTTCGTTTTGTTGTGGATTTATTAGGTCTGCAGCTGTCTTTTGATGCTAAGCAGGCAGTTCTTTACATAAACTTATCAGATGAACTGGCGGATTGGGTTAGGGCTCGAGCAGAAGGAGAGCCGGCTGATTTGAATCTGCCCGAATTTCTTAATCCGGAGCAGAGCACAACTATTGGTACGCCGGTGTTGAAAAAGATTGTGTTTATGGGAGGACCCAGATCGCGGGTTTTTATTGATTTGGATGGATTTGCCGCGTATGAAAGCTTTTTGCTGACTAATCCGGATCGGATGGTAATTGATTTGACCGGTGTTCGCTGGGATGGTCCGTTCCCGGAACAGGTGATTAATGACACACTGGTGCGCCGGATCCGCTCTGATCAGTTTGATCACCGCACGATCCGAATTGTGTTTGATTTGAACCGGGCTACCGATTATGAGATTAATCGCTGGCCTGATGGTGGATTAGAGATCGAATTTAATTATCAAATTAGGGATATTGGCTATTATAGAGATGAAGAGCAGAATCCTCGGATCTGGTTTGAAGCCAATGAGCAGCCCATGTTCAGCGTTCAGATGCTGCCTTCGCCGATGCGGCTGGTACTGGATTTTCAATCCACAACACTGCTGGACGGAGCCAGAGAGCTGCAGGTAGGCGATCCGCCGCTGCGGTCGGTGCGCATCAGCCAGAACACTCCATCGATTACCCGTATGGTTTTGGATTTAGACGGACCGATGATTCCGATTGAAGTCGAAGAGATTAATGGCCGCTATGAAATCATATTATTCGAAGGAACCGAGCAGGAGTATCAGGCGAAGCTGGAGCGGGAAGCTCCGAAACCGGTAGAACCGGAGCTGTTGATTCCAGAAGATCGGAAAATTGACGACAGCCTGCCCCTTGCTCACCGCATTTTAGTTGTTGATCCCGGTCACGGAGGCTCCGACCCCGGCACAATTGGGAATGTATTGGGAGTATTTGAGAAAGATGTGGTACTGCCCATCAGCCTTGAGCTGGGACGCCTGCTGGAAGAGCAGGGTGCCATTGTGGTGTATACCAGAAATGATGACCGCTACGTATCCTATTTTGATCGGGTAGCAATAGCGAATATGGTAAACGCGGAAATCTTCATTTCTGTCCACGCCAATTCTTATGAGGGCACCGCAGCCAGAGGGGTTGAAACCTTGTACAATCCTCTCTATCTTGAAAACTTCCGCCTGGCACAAGTTGTCCAGAGTGAACTGGTGAACCATTTGGATGCCAAGAATCGAGGTGTGCGCCCCCGGACAGACCTGCATGTTTTAAACAATGCTGAAATGCCTGCCGTTTTAGTCGAAGTCGGTTTTGTAAGTCACCCGGAAGAAGAAAAACTGCTGATTGATCCTGACTACCAGAAAAAGATAGCTGAAGGTCTGCTTAACGGTGTACTGCTGTTTTTCCAAAATTACCGCTGACGGCTGAGGTAGGTGTTTACTAATGACCAAACTTAAACAGTGGATTGCTGTCATACTGCTGATTGTAAGTGTCGGGTTTTTGATTCGAACAGCTTTCTTTCAAACAGAGAGCCCGGCCAGCTCAGAGCCTTTCTGGGTGGTCTATTTTGCATCCGGTGAGGATGTCTATCTGCAGCCGGAAATGCGAACTGGCAGCCCCACGCTCGGAGACCGACTGCAGGCTTTGGTTAACGGACCCCAGAATAAAAGTTTGAGACCGATCCTGCCAGAGGGAACCCAAGTGATTAATTACCAAGTTGAAGGTAATTTGATTCTGGTCAATTTCAACGCAGCGCTGGTCGAAAATCATCCGGGAGGCAGTTCGGCAGAGCTGATCACTGTTTATGGGTTGGTTAATACCTTGACCGAAGATGCCCAAATTGAGTATGTTCGCATTCTGGTTGAGGGGCGAAGTATTGCAACTATCGCCGGTCACGTTGATTTGTCACAACCTCTCAGCAGAGATGAATCATTAATCGGAGCACGATAATAGATATAAGTGGAGGATAAATTATGGAAATGGCAAAAGCACCAATCGGAATTTATGATTCCGGTGTGGGAGGCTTAACAGTCTGGCTGGCTTTTAAACAACTGGTGAAGCAGGATCTGATTTATTACGCTGATACTGCCCATATTCCTTATGGAGACAAGACTAAGGAACAGATCTTGTTTTATTCCCACGGCATCGTGAGTTTCTTAAAACAACAGCGGGCGCGGGTCATTGTTGCTGCCTGCAACACGTCATCCGCCCTTGCTTTACCTACCCTGCAGTTAAGCGCCAGTATTCCCATGTTTGGCGTGATTGAACCGGCGGTGAAAAAAGCTGCCGCTGCCACCAAAAACAACCGCATCGGCTTAATTGCCACTGTGGGAACGGTAAACAGCGGCAGCTATCAGAAAGAGTTCCGCAAACTTGCACCGGACATTCAGGTCTTTGCCCAGAGCTGCCCCAAGCTGGTGCCTTTAATTGAAGCAGGAAAAGTCGATGGTCTGGAAGTGTATACAGCTCTTCATCAATATTTAGATCCACTGGTAAAACAGGGGATCGATACTTTGATTTTGGGGTGCACCCACTATCCGTTTTTGCTGAAACCAATCCGAGAGATCATCGGACCGAGAATAAACATTGTTGATCCCGCATGGCAGCTGGCTGAAGATGTGCGGGATTGGCTGCAGGATCACGGCTATGCTGAGAACCCGCAGCCATCTGCCGAGGTCTTTTGGACCAGTGGAGATCCGGAAGAATTTCGCAAAAAGGCCAGCTTTTTTATTGGACAGGAGATCAAGTCAGTGCGCTTTCATAAGCCGGCAGAAGCCCTGCCGAGCGCGATGGAAGCTTTTCTGGGCGAGCTGTCTCCGGTGTGGCGAGGAGAGAAAGATCAATGAAACAATGGCAGGGAAAACAGGTAGCGGTGGTTGGATTGGGCATCAGTAATGTGCCCTTAATTAGGTATCTGCAAGCGCATGGAGCGGCGATCTCAGGCCGGGACCGCAAAACCGCCGCAGAGCTTGGGGAACGGTATGAGCTTTTGCGGGAACTTGGTGTGGATCTGCGCTTAGGAGCAGATTACCTCGTTGATCTCGACCATTATGACGCGGTGTTTCTCACACCGGGGATACCGAAACATCTGCCGGAAATCCAAGCGCTGATCGGCAGAGTTCCACTTCTCAGTGAAGTTGCGCTGGTGCTTAAGCAGGCCAAAGCTCCGGTTTTTGGTATAACCGGCAGCAGCGGCAAAACCACTACCACCACTTTAGTTGGGGAAATGCTCAAAGCCGCCAATATCGAGTGCCATGTCGGCGGCAATATTGGCACCCCATTAATAGAGCGAATTGAGGAGATTCCTGCAGATGAGCCGATAGTTATGGAGCTGTCCAGCTTTCAGCTGGAGCTGCTTGAGCAGAGCCCCCATTTAGCTCTAATTACCAATATCAGCGAGAACCATCTCGACGTGCATCTGACCATGGACAAGTATATCCACGCAAAAAAGCAGATCTACCTGCACCAAACCCCTCAAGATGTGGTGGTGCTTAACTTCGATGATCCGATTGTTGCAGCCATGGCTGAGGAGGCGGTTGGATCGGTCTACTATTTCAGCTTAAGAACTAAAGTCAATCCCGGCATCTATGTTGATGAGGCAGACATGCTGGTTTTCCAAGATCAGGCAGGAATTGTGCCATTAATATCGAAGCAGGACATTGGTTTAATCGGAGAGCATAATGTCCAAAATATTATGGCTGCTGCTCTTGCTGCTCACCTAGCCGGTGCAGATTGGGACGCAATCCGTACAGTCGCTCGGAACTTTAAGGGAGTTAAACATCGACTTGAACCAGTTGCAGTCATAAATGAGGTAAGTTATGTTAACGACTCAATAGCTACAAGCCCTGCTCGAACAATTGCGGGAATCGAGGCTTTCACAAATCCAGTGATTTTAATTGCAGGTGGATACGATAAAAAACTTAGTTATCGGGGCTTGGCTGAAGCGGTAGTTGAAAGTGTCAAAGCAGTGATTCTAATGGGCCAGACTGCTGACCAGATTCAGCGGGAAATCTTAGCCGTAGAGCCTGAATATGGGCAGATTTACCGCGCTCATGACCTTAATCACGCAGTTGATATCGCTTCTCAGTTGGCTGGATCCGGGGATACTGTGCTTTTATCACCGGCATGCGCCAGCTTTGATATGTATCCTAATTTCGAAGCCCGCGGCGATCATTTTCGCAGGATTGTGCAGGACTTAGCTGC
This sequence comes from Bacillota bacterium, assembly GCA_012837335.1. Taxonomy (NCBI): domain Bacteria; kingdom Bacillati; phylum Bacillota; species Bacillota bacterium. The sequence continues at coordinate 31,292 of DURM01000008.1, read as the reverse complement.
CAAGATGGATGAAAGTACTAAAAATGGAGGTATGGTTAGTGGATAGAGTGGATGGTCGTAAAGCGGATCAACTGCGGCCGGTAAAAATTGAACGGAATGTAAACAAGTATGCAGAGGGCTCGGTACTGATCACTGTGGGAGACACCAAAGTACTTTGTACTGCTTCTGTGGAAGATAAAGTTCCTCCTTTTCTGCGGGGAATGGGTGAAGGTTGGATTACTGCGGAGTATGGTATGCTCCCCAGGGCAACCGAGGTGCGCAACATTCGCGAGGCATCGCGAGGAAAGCAGGGCGGCCGCACCCATGAGATCCAGCGCCTAATCGGAAGAGCACTGCGAGCAGTGGTGGATTTAAAAGCAATCGGAGAGCGGACAATCTGGATTGACTGTGATGTAATTCAGGCTGACGGAGGTACCCGTACCAGCGCCATTACAGGTTCGTACATTGCTTTAGTGGATGCTTTGAGCAAGCTTAAGGAGCAGGAAAAATGGGAAACCATCCCGGTCAGCGATTACCTGGCGGCAGTCAGCGTCGGAGTTGTCGATGGTGAGGTTCTTTTGGACTTATGCTATCAGGAGGATTCCCAAGCGGAAGTAGATTTTAATGTTGTAATGACTGGTTCCGGACAGCTGGTGGAAGTTCAGGGAACAGCCGAAGGAAAGACATTCAGCCGTCAGGAGCTAAATGCCATGCTGGAGATGGCAGAAAAAGGCGTAGACGAGTTAATTAAAATCCAGAGACGCGAATTAACATCAGGTTTGACTACAATGTGGGGAGGAACGTCTGGTGACTGAGCCGGTGTTGGTAGTTGCGTCAAAGAATCAGCACAAAGTAGAGGAAATAAAAGCCATCCTCGCTGATTTGCCCATTATCGTGAAGGGGGCAGCGGAAATAGCTGATCTACCCGAAATTGTTGAAGATGGGCGCACATTTACCGCGAATGCGGTCAAAAAGGCGCTGGAAACAGCCAAAGCTTTAAATCTGCCTGCTATCGGAGATGATTCTGGACTGGTAGTGGAGTTTCTCAATGGGGAGCCGGGGATTCATTCGGCGCGGTACGCTGGCATACCCACTAATGATCAGCGCAATAACGAAAAGCTGCTGTACAAAATGCAGGATGTTCCCTGGGAAAAGCGGGACGCGCACTTCGAGTGTGTTATCGCTTATGCTGAACCTAATGGCGAGGTAGAAATCTGCACCGGGGTCTGCCGAGGCAGGATTGGTTATCAGCCGCGGGGGGATAATGGATTTGGATATGATCCGCTTTTCATCGTTCCGGAGTATGATAAAACCTTTGCTGAACTTGATGCCGAGGTCAAAAATAAGATCAGCCACCGCGCTAAAGCTTTAAGTCAACTCCGCAGCATTTTGATTGAAAAATTTTCCCGATAATGTGTTGACATACCTGTTCAGATATGGTATCATAGCATTTGTCAGTCCGATATAAGGCGACAAAATCGGGGCGTGGCGCAGTTTGGCTAGCGCGCCTGCCTTGGGAGCAGGAGGCCGGAGGTTCAAATCCTCTCGCCCCGACCATGATTAAAAAAGCGGGTGTAGCTCAATGGTAGAGCACTGGCCTTCCAAGCCAGCTGTGAGGGTTCGATTCCCTTCACCCGCTCCACTTTTGAAACGATGCGCCTGTAGCTCAGGGGATAGAGCATCGGACTTCTAATCCGAGTGCCGCAGGTTCGAATCCTGCCAGGCGCGCCATGTGGTCTATTAGCTGTTATAATTATATATATTAGTGTGGTGGGTATAGCTCAGTTGGTTAGAGCGCCAGGTTGTGGCCCTGGAGGTCGCCGGTTCGAATCCGGTTACTCACCCCATTTTTTTATTAATTTTTAATTACACCCCAACAATAACTTCTGCTTTCTCCGGATAAATCTCCGCTTCTAAAGGCGTAGTGCCTGCTAAATCCCCGTCAAATGACTTAATCAGGGGCTGCTCCGCTTCAATCCTTACTTTCTTACCCTGGAGAATTTCAACCTTCGGATGGTTTACGTGCTTGCCGAAATAGACTGTCGGCAGCGCCCGCATCAGCTCGAATTTCCCGACTTCTTTAATAATCACGACCGAAATCAGACCATCGTTGTAGCGAGCATCAGGTGCAAACTTCAGACCTCCACCTCCGTAGGGCATATTCATCAGCACAACGCCCACAACCTTAGTATCAATCTCTTTGTGATCAAGAGTAATCTTAACCCGATAGCTTTCCAGCTCCCGGATTGTTTTGGCTACCGAAGCTAAAAACACCGGCGAACCTTTCAGCCAGGAATCGCGGTGTGCGTTGACATTCACCAAAACAGTGGATGGAAATCCGATTGTAGATACTACCCCAAACATCCGGTCCGTTTCCTTAACAACATCAACTTTAACTGCCCTGCCATTCTGGATGAGATCTAGGGCGGCTAGCGGATCGCGAGGAATATCCAACCCCCGGGCGTAGTCGTTTCCTGTTCCGCCGGGAATAATCGCTAATTTAGATTCTGTTTCCCAGATACCGCTTAAGACCTCGTTGATGGTACCGTCACCGCCTAGAGCTGCGACAATCTCATGCTTGCGGCTGGCCTGATAAGCAAGCTCAACAGCGTGCTTGGGACCTTCAGTAAGGAAAAGTTCAAAATCTTGGTTCCGATCCCGCAAAACATTTGCGACAGATTCAGCTACTTTGCGGCCGCGACCTCTTCCTGCAGATGGATTTGCAACTATTGCTATACTCATACTACCACTCGCTTCCTAAATCTAATGCCCTAACAATTTCTTCCCCACTTTGGAATCTTCCTGCAATCAAGCGGGAAGTTTATTTTTTTGTGCTCCTGTCTATACTATCAGGGAAGGGAGGGTGGTAGATGGCAAAAAAGCGGAAAGTCGATCAGGTCAACCAGAATCTCAACAAGAAGCTGCAGCGTACCGATAATTACTATGAAACTGCAGATGAACTATTGGGAAAACCGGAAACAGAAACTAATGTAAAACAGCAAGTCAACAATCCTAAGAAACGGAAATCTTAACGATAAAGGGAGCAGCTCTGCTGCTCCCTGAGTTTTAGCTGTTGAACAGATATGCGAAAGCGTGGGTAAGCCGAGTAGTAGCTGAAATAACGCCAGTTTGATTCTGGTTGAGAACTAGATCATCCAGCTCGAACAGGATCTGATCTATTTCCATGACTGCGCTGAGCCGATTGGGGGAATTAGGTTTCAACCGATCCCACTCGGCTAACAGCAGCTGAGTATAGTACTGGCACAGGAGCCATTCTTCGTCAAGCGCTGCTTGGGCAGCTTTATCAGTCAGATCCTGGAGATTAACGGTACTGCTGCGGATTTCGGGACCTGGTTCAGGTACTGGAGGCGAGTTCTGTACGAAAGCCTGATAAGTACCAAAGAAAACAGCAGCCACCAGCAGTACAGTGACTATAACAATCGGTCTGCTCATCGGTCTACCTCCTCGAGAATAGGGTGCCCACAATCGGGTTATAAATAAGCTGTCAGCGAAGGAAGGGATCAGCCGTTGAAAGTAGCTTGGGTTATACGTCCCGCAGCGGGCGGCATTAAGCAGCACTTAAACTACTTGCGTAGGGGTCTCAGCAGCTGCTGTGAGATCATTGTCTGCGGCCCCCAAGAATTGGAAGAGTGGGCTGAAGGCTGCCCCTTTTATCCTATCGAGATCACAGATGGGATCGAGCCTAAGCAGGATCTGAAAGCAGTTTGGCAGTTGACTAAAGTGCTGCGGGCAGTTAAACCAGAGCTGATCCATATTCACGGCTTAAAATCTGTAATGATTGCTGTTCCGGCAGCTAAACTCAGCGGAGTTAAGAAAACCTTGTTTACCGCCCATAACATGCTTCCTCAACCCCAGACGCGCTGGTATCGAGCGACCCATGGGCTGGTTAACCGCACTCTGCTGAAGGCCTTGGGTCGAATCATTGCGGTCAGCGATACAGTTGGCAGTGAGCTGGCAGAGTTTGTACCCTACAACCGCATTGTCACGATCCGCAACGGCGTGGATTACCACCGGTTTGAAGGCTATTCCCGCCGAGAAGCGCTGGCTTTAATGGGGCTTGACTCAAAACATTTCATTATTGGTGCAGTCGCTCGACTCATCGCGGAAAAAGGGATTGCCTGCCTGCTGAAGGCAGCGGTGCTTCTGCGGAACGTCCTACCGCAGATGCGGATAGTAATTGTGGGAGATGGTCCGATGCGCCACCAGTTAGAGCTGTACAGCCAAGCGCTGCAGTTGGAACCATATGTGAAGTTTTTGGGTTTTCGCAGCGATGTTCCTGCCTTAATGGCTGGATGGGATCTGTTTGTGCTGCCTAGTTTAAGCGAAGGCTTGAGCGTAAGTGTGCTTGAGGCGATGGCCGCGAAGCTGCCGGTGGTAGTTAGCGATCTTCCCAGCACGCGAGAGGTGGTGGAGCAGGGAAAAGGTGGCTATTTCTTTGCCCCTGACAATGCTCCGGGATTAGCAGCTGCCGTACTTAAAATTGCCAAAGACCAGAGCAAGAAACGCCGCATGGGGGAGCATAATTATCAGTCGGTCATCCGCTCCTTTGGGGTTGACCACATGATTCAAGCGACAAAGCTGCAGTACCAACAACTTATAGAGGAAGGGACCGTGTGGTGAAAGGGCTGAGACAGCGCATTTTGCGGGTAATTCTGCTGGCAGCAATTGTGAATTTATTGAACATCCCGGTCTTGGCTGCAGGACCGAAACTGGTTCTAGTTCTCTGGCACGGTTTGACTTGGGATGATCTTAAAGCTAGTCAGCTGTACGCTGATGGTTTGATGGCGCTGGGGACCATGAATACCCGCATCGGTGGCGGGGAGATGATTTCCGGTGCCTATCTTACGATAAGCAGCGGTTCCCGTGCGTTTGGAACGCATGGAGCTGCCGCTATGTATCACAGCCATGAGCAGACTGGTGGGGTTAAAGCCGGGCAGCTCTATGAGCTGAGAACAGGCCGGACTGGTAACAATCGGATTGTCAATCCGCAAATTGCATCGATCAGAAGTGCATTTGCTGAGGCCAAATATCCACTGGAGGTAGGTGCTCTGGCAGATGCCCTTCGTCGCGCTAACTTGAAAATAGGTGTGTTTGGAAACAGTGATCTGCAGGATCAAAGGGTTCGCTGGGCCGCTTTGGTCGGTATGGATAGTGATGGGCAAGCAGCGCTGGGGCTGGTAAGTGACGAAGTACTAATTGAAGACTCCGCCTATCCCCACGGAAAGCGGACTGATTACCACAAACTTTTGGCAGCTGTCTTAGGTTCAGATGCGGACTTGGCAGTGGTGGATCTAGGCGATCCCTACCGCTTAAGCACATATGTCCAACATCTGATACCCGAACAGCTGGATAAGCTGAAAGCACGCATGGTAAGGGAAGCCTGGGATTTTATTGCCGAGCTTTATGCTGAGCTGCCTCAAGCCGAAATACTCATCGCCGCTCCTTATCCTTCTGCTGACAGGGCAGAAGTTGGCCGCTGGTTTGCGCCTGTGATTGTCATCGGCGGTGATGCCGGCTTGTTAACTTCGGGTACTACCAAGTGGCCTGGAATTATCAGTAATATTGATCTCGCTCCCACCATAGCTAATCGGTTAAACGCCGATAAAGGGCCGATGCTGGGGCGGGCAGTGACGGTTGACCGAATGGAGTCTCAAGCGGCGCTGGCTCTAATCGAGCAGCTCGAGGAAAGAGTCTTTTGGGTTAATCAGCACCGCGGCAGTGTGCTTCGAATTCTGGTAGGGATTCAGGTGGTTCTCTATCTTGTTACCCTGGCACTCTTAATTATTCCCAAGGTGCTGAGCCGCAGGTTTGTTAGGTCGGTTCAGCTGTGCCTTGTGCTCAGCTTATCACTGCCGCTGATTCTCTTACTTCTGCCCCAGGGCTGGTATTGGCCTATGCTGATCATCCTGCTTTTGGTTCTGGTTAATCTGCGCTGCCAAAACCAGCTGGCCAGCATCATGGCAGTTGCCTTAATCACAGCGGGACTAATTATTGTTGATGTGATTCGAGGTGGGGTATGGATTCGCTATTCCTTTCTCGGGTATGACCCGGTAGGAGGAGCCCGCTATTACGGCATCGGCAATGAGTACATGGGTATCCTGATCGGGTCTGCGATTATGGGTTGGGCACTGCTTCGGGAAAGACCTTGGGTGAAAACAAAAAACACCGCATTCTTAGATCTGGCGGTGTTTTTGGCAGTTGTTTTTATCATTGCTGCGCCCCAATGGGGAACTAATGTTGGCGGCATGATAGCCGCTATCTGCGGCTTCGGTATCGCCTGGCTGCTTGCTCACAGTCGGCTGCCTTGGTACAGCTGCGTGGTTGTCGTCGGTTTGGCAGTGGCAGCAGCTTTAATAGGCTTAATGCAGCTTGACGTCGGGCGCCCCGAGGATCTCCAGTCCCATATCGGGCAGACTACCGGGCTGATCAGTGCCAACGGATTAAACACAGTAAAAGATATTATTGTTCGCAAGCTGAGCATGAATCTGCGGCTGCTCCGCTACAGCATCTGGAGCAGGGCGCTGCTGATCGCGATTGCGGCTATGGGTGCCAGCCTCATTTGGCCAAGCCGCTATCTGCAGTGGCTGCTGAAAAACTACCCTGATTTGGTAGTGGGCATTGTCGGGACTTTAACTGGAACCACCGCGGCGCTCATCTTTAATGATTCCGGGGTTGTGGCAGCGGCTACCTGCAGTTTCTTTGCAGCTACCACTATGCTGACGCTAGCCTTGTCTCTAAAACATAATCTTCTGCCGGCGCAGTCCCACGTTGAGAAGGATCCCCACAGCTAATAAGCTGGTAAGGAGAGTACTTCCTCCATAGGTAAGGAAGGGCAGGGGCAGTCCCGTAATCGGCATGATTCCCATAGTCATGCCGATGTTGATTACTAAGTGGCACACAAAGTAGCTGATGCAGCCGACAGCCAGGAGGCTGCCAAAACGGTCTTTAGCATTGATGGCGATTTTAATCCCGCGCCAGATAAAGAACGCGTATAAAAGCAGAATAGCGCTGGCACCGACAAAACCGAATTCCTCGGCGGCCACAGAGAAGATAAAGTCGGTGTGATTGGCTGGGAGAAAATACAGCTGGCCCTGGGTGCCGTTTAAATAACCTTTGCCAAAGAATCCTCCCGAGCCGATGGCGATCATGGATTGGATCACGTTCCAGCCATCACCCGTGGGATCGGAATAAGGATCGAGGAAAATCAAAAGTCGTCTCAGCTGATAAGGTTTGATGATCTTGATAACTTCATAATAAGAGAGGAGAATAGCCGCAAGCGCTGCCGCTATGCCCACTGCAGCAATAATGCCGAGATGGCGCAGATCTCCGCCGCCAATATAAGTCATGGCAAATACAATTCCCACAAATACCATCGCAGTACCCAAGTCCGGCTGGGAAAAAACTAAAGCCATGGGGACACCGATTATTACAAAAGGAAGGAAAATCTTGCGGCCTTCGATATTGCTCTGTTTTTCCATCAGATGAGCCAAGACCACAATCATCACTAATTTGGCAAGCTCCGAGGGCTGGATGTTGAAGCCTCCTAAGCTGAACCAGCGTTGGGAACCTTGAGCTATTTTCCCAGTGATAAGAATAACGGCCAGCGCTAAAACTGTTACCAAATAGCCGATTTTTGTCCAGCGGCGCCAAGCGCGATAATCGATTGACAAGACTACGATCAACCCCATAAACCCAACTAAGGCAGCTATTGCCTGCCTTTTAACATAATGAAAAGGATCAGCATTGAGATTAAGCAGTCTTGAGGCTGATGCTGAATAGATTACAAAAAGTCCGAGCAGGATTAATCCTAGGACAGCGAGAATTAGAGGGATGTCTAAATTGCGCCAGTACCGGCGTGGGATTTCTTTCACGCTCACCGCTCCTTATGTTTTCTAATTATATTATACATGAGATCCGGGGTTTAGAAAACTAAGAGAAAAAGGTCTTGACCAAACAAAACCTCTTTGTTATAATAACTAAGCGTGATGATATGGTTTGAGCCATTAGCTCAGTCGGTAGAGCACCGGACTTTTAATCCGGGTGTCCCGCGTTCGAGTCGCGGATGGCTCACCATTAACCTGCAGGCGTGGCGGAATTGGCAGACGCGCTAGACTTAGGATCTAGTGGGCAACCCCCGTGAGAGTTCGACTCTCTCCGCCTGCACCAAAATTTGGTTAGTCGAGGGCGGTAAAAGATAGATTGCCGCTCGATTTTTTTGTATTCAATTACATAGGCGGCAGGATGTTTATTTTTAAAAAATATGGTTAATACTACCAATTAATGTCGGTAGTAGCGATTGTGGGGAGGAAATATCATGAATGTTAATTTGGAGAAACTCGAGAACAGTAGAGTTCGGTTAACAGTAGAGGCCGATGCTGCTAAACTTGAAGAAGGTTTAGCTCACGCATATCGCACTGTTAATAGGCAGATTGCTATTCCCGGATTCCGCAAAGGGAAAGCGCCGCGCAGTATTGTGGAAAGATACTACGGAGTGAGCATCTTTTTTGAAGATGCCCTGGATTATTTGGTTCCGCAGTTATACGAAGCAGCAGTTAAAGAAACTGGCATTACCCCGGTTGACCAGCCTGAGCTTGATCTTGAGAAAATCGAACCCGGTGAAGGATTAAGCCTTGTCTTTGAAGTTGATGTTTATCCGGAAATTGAATTAGGCCAGTACAAGGGACTGTCGGTGGAAAAGCGGGTTAGAAAAGTAGATAAAGCCGATGTTGATCGGGAGCTGGAACAGCTGCGGATGCAGCACAGTGAGCTGATCGCCGTTGATTCCCGTGATGATGTTCAGGAAGGCGATTTTGCCAATATTGACTTTAAGGGCTACCTGGACGGCAAGCCGTTCTCAGGTGGAGCTGCTGCCGGATATACACTGGAAATCGGTTCCGGACAGTTCATTCCCGGATTTGAAGAACAGCTCATTGGTATGAAAGTCGGCGAAGAAAAGGATATAAATGTAACTTTCCCAGAACAATACTACAACGAAGAGCTTGCCGGTAAAGAGGTTACATTTAATGTTAAGATTAACGGACTGAAAGAGCGGTCTCTGCCGGAGCTTGATGATGAGTTCGCTAAAGATTTAGGTGAATACGAAACTTTGGCAGAATTAAGAGACAGCATCAGGGAAAGATTAGAAGCATCCTTGACCCGCGTAACCAAAGAAGAAATGGAGAATAAATTAATAGAGCAGATTATTGAGAACAGCACTATAAATCTGCCCCGCTCCATGATTCAGGGTCAGGTAGAAACCATGTTCAACAATTTTAGATTCAATCTGATGTATTCTGGAATGACACTTGAGCAGTATCTGGAGTTTACCAACCAGACAGAAGAAGAACTCCAAAAAGAAATGGAACCGGAAGCAATCAGGCAGTTGAAGCGCAGTCTAATTCTGGATGAGGTCGCTGAGCGGGAAGGAATTTCTGTTTCAGATGAAGAAATTGAACGTAAAATCGATGAGATGGTAGAAGAAAGCAGCGATCCAGAGCAGACTCGTCAGAACTGGGAAAACAGTAGAGATAGATTAACTACCATGATCAAAATTGACAAAACTTGGGATTTCTTATTCGAAAACGCTGAAGTGACTGAGGTTGAAGTCGATTCAGAAGATGCAGCTGAAGAAGCAGCGGACGAGGACGAGGCTTCTGCGACCGAGTAATGTGCTGAGACTCTGCTCGAATATACTTAAAGCTGCAGAAAGGAGTCGTGAACAATGAGCACTTTAGTTCCAATGGTGGTTGAACAAACCAATCGGGGAGAAAGAGCGTTTGATATTTATTCGCGTTTGCTCAGAGAACGGATTGTGTTTCTCGGAGGACCGATTAATGATCATGTTGCTAATTTAGTTGTAGCGCAGCTGCTTTATCTGGAGTCGGAGGATCCCAGTAAAGATATTCATTTGTACATTAACAGCCCGGGTGGCGAGGTTTATTCCGGACTGGCTATTTACGATACAATGCAGTACATTAAACCTGATGTATCTACCATTTGTGTAGGCTTAGCAGCCAGCATGGCCGCCCTGCTTCTAACAGCAGGAGCGAAGGGTAAGCGGTTTGCGCTGCCCCATTCCCGGGTGATGATTCATCAGCCGATGGGTGGCGCCCAGGGTCAGGCAACTCAAATTGAGATTGTTGCTAAAGAGATTCTGCGCTTGAAGCACATGGGAAACCAGATTCTCCACCATCACACAGGGCAGCCACTGGAGAAAATTGAACATGACACAGATCGTGATTACTATATGTCGGCGGAAGAAGCAGTAAAATACGGAATAATCGACGGCATCATGCATCACAAAAAAGATATGAACGAGGCGTAAGCGCTTGAGAGAGGTGATAAGATGTTAAAATTTGGCGATGAAAAAGGGCAGCTGAAATGTTCTTTCTGCGGTAAACAGCAGGAACAGGTAAAAAAGCTCATCGCCGGCCCCGGGGTGTACATCTGCGATGAATGTATTGAGCTGTGCAACGAGATTATCGAGGAGGAGTTCACTGAAGAAACAGATGCTTATTTCCACAGCATTCCCAAGCCGATGGAAATTCGCAAAACTCTCGATGAATACGTAATCGGACAAGAGCAGGCCAAAAAATCGTTAGCAGTAGCGGTGTATAATCACTACAAACGCATTAACAACGTTGGCAGAGCAGATGATGTCGAACTGCAGAAGAGCAATATCCTCCTGCTTGGTCCAACCGGCAGCGGTAAAACCCTGTTGGCTCAAACATTGGCAAAGATCTTAAATGTACCGTTTGCAATCGCAGATGCTACCAGCTTGACTGAAGCTGGATATGTGGGTGAGGATGTTGAAAACATCTTACTGAGACTGATCCAAGCAGCCGATTACGATGTAGAGAGAGCTGAGCGAGGCATTATCTACATCGATGAGATAGACAAAATTGCTCGCAAATCGGAAAATCCGTCGATCACCAGGGATGTATCCGGAGAAGGAGTGCAGCAGGCACTTCTGAAAATTCTGGAAGGAACAATCGCTAGTGTGCCCCCGCAGGGAGGCCGCAAGCATCCCCACCAGGAGTTCATCCAGATCGATACCACCAATATTCTCTTCATCTGCGGCGGAGCCTTCGATGGTTTGGAAAAAATCATTGAGCAGCGCATTGGTGAAAAAACAATGGGCTTTGGCGCTGAGATTAAGACCAAAGAAGAGAAAAAGATTGGCGATATTCTCCGCCAGATCATGCCGGAAGATTTGCTGAAGTTTGGTTTGATTCCAGAGTTTATCGGCCGTGTGCCAGTAGTTGTATCCTTGGATGCCCTGGATCAAGAAGCTTTAATCGATATTTTGGTTAAACCGAAAAATGCACTGGTCAAGCAGTTCCAGAAACTGTTCGAAATGGATGATGTGGAACTGGAGTTTCAGCCTGATGCTCTGCAAGCAATTGCTGAGCTCGCTTTGGAACAAAAGACTGGCGCCCGGGGTCTGCGCTCGATTCTTGAATCGATTATGCAGGACACCATGTACACAGTTCCGTCACAGTCTGATGTGAAGAAGTGTGTGATCACCAAAGAAGCAGTGCTTAAACATGAGCCGCCGCGGCTGATTCGAGTTGACCAAGCCAAGGATGAAACCGCATAGATATAAATAAGGCAGGTGCAGTACCTGCCTTATTTTTTTTGCCTCCGCGGATATACTAAGTCTGTTAAGGATATCAGGGAGGTAGTGCCATGGATTTGATGGGTATCTTTGGTTTGGTCAACTTTTTCTTTGCTGTTGTGATCGGCTTGTATTTCTACAATCTCCTCAAACAGCAGCAGGGGAATAAGACGGCGGTTGACCGGGAATCAAAAAAAGAAATGGAAAAATTACATAAACTGAAAGCCATATCCCTCACCGAACCTTTAGCAGAGCGGACGCGACCCGCTTCTTTCTCTGACTTGGTTGGGCAGGAAGATGGCATTAAGGCTTTAAGGGCTGCTTTATGCGGTCCCAATCCCCAGCATGTGATTATCTACGGTCCACCGGGAGTAGGTAAAACCGCGGCTGCCCGCGTAGTGCTTGAGGAAGCAAAACGGAGCCCCCACTCTCCCTTTAGACCCGATGCTAAATTTGTCGAGATTGATGCTACCACAGCGCGTTTTGATGATCGGGGTATAGCCGATCCTTTAATGGGATCAGTGCACGATCCTATCTATCAGGGAGCTGGACCGCTCGGGATCGCCGGCATTCCCCAGCCGAAACCCGGGGCGGTGACCAAGGCTCACGGCGGTGTTTTGTTCATCGATGAAATCGGGGAGCTCCATCCCATCCAAATGAATAAACTCTTGAAAGTGCTCGAGGATCGCAAGGTTTTCTTGGAAAGCGCATATTATTCTTCAGAGGACACCAATATTCCCCAGTATATCCATGAGATTTTCCAAAATGGTCTGCCTGCAGATTTCCGGTTGGTCGGAGCCACTACCAGGATGCCCCACGAACTGCCTCCGGCAATCCGCTCCCGCTGTCTGGAAATCTTTTTCCGGGCGCTTACACCTCAGGAAATCAAAAAGATAGCCAAAAACGCAGCAGAAAAAGTGGGTTTTCACATTTCTGATGATGCTCTCGCTGAGGTGACTAAGTACGCCAACAACGGTCGCGACGCAGTTAATATGATTCAGATTGCAGGCGGAATCGTGCTTTCAGAAAACAGAAATCAAATTGATAAGAAAGACATTGAATGGGTAGTCAACAGCGGTCAGTACAGCCCTCGCCCTGACGTGCAGATCCCCGACAAACCTGCGATAGGTTCGGTGAATGGTTTAGCGGTTTACGGACCTAACCTGGGTACTCTGATCGAGGTAGAGGCAGTAGCTATCCCGAGTGAGCGGGGACAGGGCAAAATCCAAATTACCGGCATTGTTGATGAGGAAGAGACTGGCAGCGGCTTTGGCCGCACAGTCCGGCGCAAATCCCTGGCTCGCTCTTCTATTGATAATGTCATGACTGTGTTGCGGGCCAATCTAGGACTGTGTCCCCAGGACTATGACCTGCATATCAATTTTCCCGGCGGTGCCCCGATCGATGGTCCGTCAGCGGGGGTCTCCATTATCACCGCCATATACTCTGCGATTACCCGAATCAAAGTGCGCAATGACATTGCCATGACTGGAGAGGTGTCCATTCATGGTACCGTTAAGCCGGTAGGAGGAGTTCCCGCCAAAATCGAAGCCGCTCAGCTGGCAGGGGTTAAGAAAGTGTTGATTCCCAAGGACAACTGGCAGGACATGTTTGCAGAGTTCAAAGGCATTGAGATCGAGCCGGTAGTTCAAATTGAGGATGTAATAGCAGCGGCTTTACTGTGGGAAGAAGGCGATGCGGCAGTCAGAGTGGGTACTAAGCAGGGCGAACTGCTCTCAGCGGCTGGAGTCTATCCAACTCAAGGAGCGCAGAAACTCTGACTTTCTTCCACGGCTATGGATTTTTGGATCATTATGGTATAATGGTACCAAGGGTAGATGTCTGCGTAATGGAGGTGGAAATAATGAAAGATATGGTATATCCTTTACTAGCTTTACGAGGCATAATCGTATTCCCAAACATGGTTACACCACTTGAGGTTGGCAGAGAGCTATCGATCCATGCGCTGGAAGCAGCCATGACCGCTGATAAGAGGTTGGTTTTGGCTGCCCAGAAAGATGCCAGTGTTATCGAACCGCTCCAAGAGGACATCTTTACTGTTGGTACCTTGTGTGAAGTAAAACAGCTGCTGCGAATGCCTGAAGGCCAGATTCGCGTTCTGATCGAAGGTCTGCAGCGTGTTGAGATAGGTTACTTCACTGAAAACGACGAATTTTTTGAAGTTGCTGTAACACCCATGGACAGCATTGTCAGTTATGATCTAGAGGTGGAAGCCTTACAGCGCAGTGTCTTGGACTTTTTTGAGAAGTATGTGAAGATGTCTAAGAAGATCCCAACTGAAGCAGTTGGTTCTGTAAGCAGTATCAGTGATCCTGACCGCTTTGCCGATGCAGTCGCCGGTCAGATTATTACTAAGATAGAAGATAAACAGCAGTTACTTGAAGAAACGGATGTTAAAAGCCGACTGGAGCTGATGCTTCAGCTTCTAGCCAAAGAACTGGACCTGCTAGAATTAGAAAGAAAAATTCAAGTTAAGGTCCGCAAACAGATGGAAAAAACTCAGCGCGAGTACTATCTGCGGGAGCAGATGAAAGCGATTCAGGGTGAGCTGGGCGACAAAGATGACCGCGTCAGCGAAGTGGAAGAGTATAAAAAGAAGCTCAAAGCAGCAAAACTGCCTAAAGAAGCCAAAGCCAAAGTGATTCACGAGCTGCACCGCTTCGAAAAAATGCCGCCCATGGCCGCAGAAACAGTCGTAGTCCGCAATTACTTGGATTGGATGCTGGCTCTGCCGTGGTCCAAGACCACAAAGGACCGCTTGGACATTAATGAAGCTGAGCAGATTTTGGATCGGGACCATTTCGGACTCGACAAGGTTAAACAGCGGATTTTGGAGTATCTTGCGGTACGGCAGCTGACCAAGGAGCTGAAAGGCCCGATTCTTTGTTTAGTCGGACCTCCGGGAGTGGGGAAAACTTCGCTTGCTCGTTCGGTAGCAGAAGCTTTAGGCAGACAGTTTGTCCGCATTTCTTTGGGTGGAGTTAGGGATGAAGCAGAAATTCGAGGTCACCGCCGCACTTATGTAGGTGCGCTGCCGGGCCGAATCATTCAAGCGCTGAAAACAGCCGGCAGCCGCAATCCGGTCTTTCTCCTAGATGAGATCGATAAGCTGGCTTCCGATTTTCGGGGCGATCCTACTTCTGCGCTTTTAGAAGCTTTAGATCCGGAGCAGAACAATGCATTCAGCGATCACTATTTGGAAGTTCCTTTTGATTTGTCGCAGGTAATGTTCCTAACCACGGCGAATGTACTGTATCAGATACCGGCTCCGCTGCGAGATCGGATGGAAGTAATTGAAATTCCGGGCTACACGGAGTTGGAGAAACTGGAAATCGTCAAACGCCATCTCTGGCCTAAACAGTTAAAGGTTCATGGCCTCAGCGAAGACCAGGTAATTATTTCGGAAAACACCTTTGCGCGCGTGATCTCAAATTACACCCGCGAAGCCGGTGTGCGGAATTTGGAGCGGGAACTGGCCGCAATCTGCCGGAAAATTGCCACCGAAGTTGTGCGCGGCGGCAAAACACCGATTAGGGTAACAGTCAGCTCACTTCACAAGTACTTGGGAGCACCAAGATACAAGCATCAGCTGATGGATACCGAAGATCGCATCGGTGTTGCGACCGGTTTAGCTTACACATCGGTGGGAGGAGAAATGCTCTCCATAGAGGTAACGATCATTGAGGGCAAAGGTAAGATAATCCTGACAGGCAAGTTGGGCGAAGTAATGCGGGAATCAGCTCAGACCGCGATCAGCTATATCCGCTCGCGGGCAGCCCAGCTGGGGATAGAGCCTGATTTTCATGAGAAATACGATATTCACGTGCATGTCCCGGAAGGAGCAATTCCGAAAGATGGTCCATCAGCAGGGATCACCATTGCTACCGCAGTGGTCAGCGCCTTAACAGGCCGTCCTGTTAAGCATCAGGTGGCAATGACCGGAGAGATTACGCTGCGGGGCAGAGTTCTGCCAATCGGTGGAGTTAAAGAAAAACTGCTGGCAGCTCACCGCGGGGGAATTTCCCATGTGCTGCTTCCTAAAGACAATGAAAAGAACTTGGAAGACATCCCTGAAGATGTGCTTCGCAAGATTGAGATAGACTTTGTTGACCATATGGATACGGTTTTAGAGATTGCACTGGCAGATACAGATGATGAAGACAGCGACAAGAATTTGGATTTTGTACCGCCTGAACAGTATCCCGATTCTCAGCAGTGGATTGAGCGGCAATGAGTATCAATATCCACGATTGTGAGTTCATAACCAGTGCGGTCAAATCCAACCAGTATCCGGTACATCCGTATCCGGAGATTGCCCTAGTAGGACGTTCAAATGTTGGCAAGTCTTCTCTGATCAATGCTTTGGTCAACCGCAAAAAATTAGCAAGGGTGTCGGGACAGCCCGGCAGAACCCAAACCCTGAATTTCTACCGGGTAGATCGACTGGTTCTGGTCGATTTACCCGGTTACGGGTATGCCAAGGTGTCAGAATCGGTCAGAGCTCAGTGGAAGCCCATGATCGAAGGTTACTTGACAGAACGCGAGAACTTAGTGGCGATCTTAATGATTGTTGATATCAGACATCGCCCGACAGCCGATGACCAAATGATGGCTGAATGGATCGCCGCTATGGATATACCTGCTTGGGTAGTAGCGACAAAAGCTGATAAAATTAGCCGCGGAAAATATAAACAGCACATGAATCGAATAATCAGCGCACTACATCTGCCAGGACTTATTTTCTCTGCTGCCACCAAATCAGGACGAGAAGACCTCATTGCGGTGCTAAATCAGTTTATGTAGGGTAAGTGAGGGATTCGTTGATGAAAACCAACACAAAGTTAATGGTTGTCAGTACGGCAGCAGCGCTGACAGCTGCTGCCGGTTTGATCTTTTTCACTCCAATGCTGGCTTGGGAGCGGTGGACGGAACTGCTGCTCCTGCTGGTGCTGCTCGTCATCTTTAAATTTAGGGGAATAGGGGTATCCCGCTATATCAGGCATTCTCTATCTGTTTCTATCTATCTGACAGCCATCTTTGTCTTTGGCACCGGGGAAGCTATGTGGTTGGCAATTTTAGCTAATCTCATCTACGGCCTTATGGCTGATATTGATTTGATCAAGGTCTTTCTTAATTTGCTCCAGCGGTCGCTAACCGTTCTGCTGGTTGGGTTGGTTTTCTCATTTCTCCACCCTAACATTGGGGAGCTTTCGGTTCCCCACAGCTTGCCGGCAATGCTGATCGGCTTGGTGCTGTATAACTTTGTTAATCTTGTCTTAGTATCTGTTATTACTGTGCTGCTGGACAGCAGCGCTTATGCCGGCATCAAGCATATCTTCCACCCGCGGATTTGGTTCTATTATCTGATGTTTGGA
The DNA here is from genome assembly GCA_012837335.1 of Bacillota bacterium. Lineage (NCBI taxonomy): Bacteria > Bacillati > Bacillota > Bacillota bacterium. The sequence continues at coordinate 14,279 of DURM01000008.1, read as the reverse complement.
TATGTTGGAGTGATTTTCTCGTTTTTTATCGCCACCTGGCAGATGGAGGGTCTCTTGATTTTTGGTGCGCTGCTGCTTGGAATTTCCGAGATTATCCGCTACAGTTTCTATCTTGTGGCTGAACAGCAGCGGAGAATTCAGGCTGAGCAGGAACTAGTTTTAGATTCTAAAACCAAAGTTTATAATTACCGGTTTTTGAGCGAATGGCTGGATCAGGACAGCGACTATCCGGTAACGATGCTGTTCATTGATATTGATGATTTTAAGCTGTTCAATGATACATATGGGCATGAATACGGTGACGAGGTTCTTAAGACAGTTGCCCAGACAATTCGCAGCAGTGTCCGGGATGAAGACTATGTAGTCCGTTTTGGTGGGGAGGAGTTTGTGGTAATTCTGCCTCACACTAATCGCGCTCGTGGTTTGGTGTTTGCTAAAAGAATCCAGGCTAAGTTGGCAGAGCTGTCAGAACTGGAACTGGAACGGGAGCTGACAGTGTCAATTGGAGTTGCCAGCTACCCTGATGATGCACAGGACCGCATGGAACTGCTGCGTCGGGCTGATATGGCGATGTACAGGGCTAAAACTTCAGGAAAAAATCAATGCTGTACCTGCAGTTAAAGAGGAGGAGCCGATATGGTAAGGAGTGTTTTGCTGACAGCGCTTGTACTGCTGATTCTGCTCAATGCCCAATCTCTGACGATCGTGATCTATGAAAGCGACCGCGATACAGAAGATTGGCAGTGGCACAGCAATGATTCCCGCACTCAGATTGTCATCGGTTTTGACAGCGAGCAGTGGGTAAATACCCTCGAATCTTTCGATTATGATTTTCGGAAATATCACCATTTTGATGACAGCGAATTTATCCCGATTCTAGTTTATTTAGGAGAGCGTCCAGATGCCGGATATGAAGTGGAGATCAGCAGCATAGTTAAGCAGGATGAGCGTACAGTTATCACCATTGCCCGCCGGTCTCCATCCAAGGGAGTTAGCTATGGCTTCGGTCCAACTCATCCCTATGATTATCTGCTGCTTAAGCGGAGCCAGCTGATCAATGAAGAGATTATTGTGCAGGATCAGTACGGCAATGAGTTAGTCCGCTACCATCAAGTTTTTACCGGTGAAGAGCAGCAGTACGAATATGTTGTAGTATTTCAACACCCGTAAAAGGAATTATAGGAAAAAAGTAGAAGTAGATAATTGCACCCAAGAGAAGAGATTCACGGGAGGCATAGATATATTGAAGGCAGAGATTCCTGAGCATTTGTGGGAAATGGCCACAGAGGAACAGCAATTTCTGCTGAAAAATCTGCCGCCGCAGCTCTTGGATATTTTAATTAGGATGAGCGACAAAGATCTGCTGGTGCCGAAAAGCTGCAGATACCTAGAATCGCTCTGGAATGATCTCTCTCTGCTGCGGGACATGCAATTGGTAAAGCAAAAGGAACGGGATGTACTTTACCAGTTTTCCTTAAATCTCGGCAGTTAGCTGACAGGGAGGCAAGATGCCTCCCTGTCAGCTTTTATGATCTATGAGCAGTTCAATTTGATCTCCATCGTTGATGGGATCAGTGTATCCCGCTGGTTTGCCGTTCAGCACAAACTTAATCTGCTTTACTTGGTCAAGCTGCTCCGGCTGATAAACCCGGAAAATATCAGTGAGAATAAACCGAGCTTTAGGTTGAGCCTGGTATTCAATCCGGTCACCATCTTCCACGGCTTGGTCCAAAGTTCCGGGTTTGCCGTTAACAAGCACCCGCACCGGTCCCTGCAGTCTTACCGGCTGATTATTAACGCTTACCACAATCGCGTTCGGCTGAACATCGATCCCAGCTTGTTTTAAAGCCTCGGCGATTGTTTCCAGCGGCTCAAAAGTCAAACAATCACCATCATTCAGAGTGTAAGTAAGCGGCTGAATCTGGTTGTTAACCTTGATTTGCGGCATTACGGTAAGATGTCTGCCGTTGATGGTTAACCGCTTGGCAAGCTTTAACTGAGCGGCCGCATCTTTGAGTGTAAACGCTTCCACTGCCTCATCGGTTTTGATTTCAATTCTGTCGCCGGCTTTTATTTTCGAATGCAGATACGCGGGCTCCCCATTGCGGTACACGTGGGTTCGACCTGCGCTGCGGGAGCTGATGGTGAACGGCTTTTGATTAACCGAGATTGTCAGGGCTGTTTGGCTGGATGTGAGCAGATCTTCGATGCTGTAACCGCTGTTCAGCAGCGCATCTCCGACTGTAGCATTGGTCAGGCGCAGAAACTGAACCGGCTGACCGTTAATAGTAACTTTCTGCATTTCCATAGCCGCTCGATCTAAATGATTGCAGCCAATGCAGATCGGGGTGATCAGCTGTGGTCCCAAATACTCCTCGGCACCAAGTACATGGCTGAGGCTGGCTCGGTCCCGAATGCGCACTAAATTAGGTGCCAGCTCCAAGCGTTTGGCCAGCTCCTGCTCCAGTCCCGGTGTTAAGCTGCCGCCACCGATTAAAATCACACCCTTAGGCGGTCCATCATTTAAAGCAAGAATTTCAGCTGCGATCTCCTCAGCCAGCTGCTGCACAGACGGCTGGATCAGACTGAGCACATCTTCCACTTTTAGTTCTAACTGATTGCCCAGCACATCAAGGCAGGCAATCTCTGTTTCCTGACAGAGCTTGCGCTTAACCTGCTCCGCTTCCATGAAATCCAGCAGGTATGCTTCGGCGATTATTCTGGTGATTAAATCGCCAGCTTGAGCGATCATGCCAAAAGCTTTAACCGTACCGCCCGCGGTAATAGCAATATCGCATGTGCCTGCGCCCACATCCACCAAAGCTAGATTCAGCAGCCGCATTGATTGAGGAATCACCGCGTTCATAGCGGCAATCGGTTCCAGGGTTAAGGACTGCATTTCCAAGCCAGCAGTGCGCAGAGCTGTTGTCAGCGCATCGATTACAATGCGCGGCAGAAACGTTGCAATTACCTCAACCGATGCTGAGTAGCCCTGATGGCCCAAGAGATTTTGGATCGGCTGGTCATCAAGGTAGCTTTGAATAATGGAATAGCCCACGCATAAATAGGTATCAACAGCGGTCTGAACCTGATACTGGTTCATTTTATCTAAGGCGTCGGCGACTGCGCTTAATTCCAGCTCGCTCAGGTCATGGCTGGTGATTACCTGATTGGGAGCCAGCTTGATGGTAGCCTGACCCTGCTGGGTTTTCAGGGACCGCCCCGCGGCAGCTACAGCTGCAGTTTTGATTGGCTGTGCTATGCAAGCTGCGGTTTGAGCTGCCGTTTCCTTGATAATCTGGGCTACTTTAGGAATGTCATGGATCTGCCCGTCCTGCATCGCATTGGGCAGCTGCTCATTCATAACCACATGCTGAATTAGGTAATGGTCCTCAGCTTTCTCCATTAATAAACCCGCAATTTTTCTTGTGCCGATATCTAAGGCAAATACAGTTTCACTCATGTACTCTCATCCTCAAGCAGTGATGATACTTTACTTCCACAAAAAAGTCCGACTTTCCTTTGTAGTTTTTGGTATAATAGTACCACATAGGCAAAAATAGGATTGCAAGGAGATGAAAGTATGAGTACGAAAACTGTGCCGAAGCGCAGCGAAATTCCCAGCGAGCATAAGTGGAAGCTGACTGATATTTATCCTTCTGACGATGCTTGGAGGGAAGACTTTGAAGCGCTGAAGGAGTTTATTCCCCGATTGCAGGATTTCCGCGGTAAGTTAGATTCGCCGGAGAATCTTGCGGCATGTCTGCGTGCCCAGGATGAAGTGGGCATGAAGTTTGATAAACTGGCTGGTTATGCCATGATGAGCAAGGATCAGGACAACACCAATCCGCTCTACCAGGAGTTCTACGATCGGGTAATCAATATCAGCGCGGTAATTGCCAGCAATCTGGCTTATGTGGAGCCGGAGATCTTAAGCCTGCCCGAAGAAACGGTTCGCAAATGGGCCCAGGAGCATGAAGAGCTGAAAGTATACCAGCATTATCTGGACAATATCCTCAGAACCAAACCCCATACACTGCCCACCGAGCAGGAAGAGATTTTAGCGAGCGCTGGCGAGATGGCTCAAGCGGCCAGCCAGATTTTTAGGATGTTCAACAATGCCGATTTGAAGTTTCCCACCATCAAAGATGAGGACGGCAGTGAGGTGGAACTGACTCACGGCCGATACATCAGTTTCATGGAAAGCAAGGATCGGAGTGTGCGCAAAAGCGCTTTTGAAGCCATGTATTCTACTTATGGCAAGTGGAAGAACACTTTGGCAGCTACCTATACTTCTGCGGTCAAAAAGGCACTGTTTTTTGCTAAGACTCGGAAGTACGATTCATCTCTGGAAGCTGCTTTGAATGCCGATAATGTTAAGCCGGAAGTATACCATAATCTAATTAAAACTATTCACGACAGCTTGCCGACTTTTTACCGCTACACAAAGCTGCGGAAACGCATGCTTGATTTAGATGAGCTGCATATGTATGATATCTATGTGCCTCTTGTGCAGGATATCGATATGGAGATAACCCCTGAGCAGGCTGTTGAGATGGTGAAGGAAGGTTTAGCTCCACTTGGGGAGCAGTATTCTGCCGATCTGGCTCGGGGCTTCGCAGAAGGATGGATTGACTGGTTTGAAAACCAAGGGAAAACCAGCGGAGCTTACTCTGCCGGTGTTTATGGCGTGCATCCTTATGTGCTGATGAACTATGAAAACAATGTTGACAATATGTTCACGCTTGCTCACGAAATGGGTCACGCGATGCACACTTATTACTCGGATCTGAACCAGGAATATGTAAACTCAGATTACACAATTTTCGTAGCTGAAGTCGCATCGACTGTTAACGAGTCACTGCTGATGCATGATTTGCTTGCGAAAACAACCGATCCGAAGCAGAAACTCTATCTGCTCAACCATTATTTAGAGCAGTTCCGCGGGACTGTTTTCCGGCAGACCATGTTCGCCGAATTCGAAGAAATTGTCCACAGACAGATTGGCAGTGGCAATCCCATGACTGCCGAAAGCCTCTGTCAAACCTATCATGAGCTCAACCAGAAATACTACGGACCAGATGTTGTCAGCGATCCGGAAATTGCCCTGGAGTGGGCTCGGATTCCCCATTTCTACCGTCCGTTTTATGTATATAAGTATGCAACCGGATTTTCAGCAGCAGTGGCGCTGTCCCAGCAGATTTTAGAAGAGGGAGAACCGGCTGTTGAGCGCTATCTCAACTTCCTCAAGAGCGGCGGATCGGATTATCCTCTCAATCTCTTAAAGCGAGCTGGGGTGGATATGACTACTCCAGAACCGATTGTCAAAGCGATTGAGGTATTCGGCGGTCTAATTGACCAGATGGAGCAGTTGATAGCGGAGGTTGAATAAATCGGGATTTGGGTTGGAAAATTCCGCAGGGTTTTTTAATTTTGTCAAGAATATTATATATGTGTTAAATCACCGCGCGACATCGGCTGTTTGAGGCAGTTTGGCTCTGATGCCGATCTCCTCTAAAGTCGCGTGGAGTGGTCGAAAATCCGCAGTCAACCTGCAGTGGTTCCAGCAGCACATGATGGGCGCATTTGTCCTAATTGTTGTCAAGTTCTTGTACAGCAGTGCAAGCTCTTTGCTGGCCCGCAGGTTGGCTCCGGCTTTACCCGGCAGTTGATCTGCTTCGGCAAGAATTGCTTCCAAACTGCCAAAGCGCTTCAGCCACTTTACTGCTGTTTTAGGTCCAACTAAGCTGATTCCCGGAATGTTATCACTGGAGTCTCCCATTAAAGCCTTCAAGTCAGGTATCAGCTTTGGAGCTACCTGTGTTTCAGCTTTAACAGTGTCCGGTGTATAGATTTTATTTTCTCTGCTGTTGGGGATTAAGACGGTAACCCGCTCATTGACCAGCTGCAGGGTATCGCGATCAACGGTAACAACATACGCTTCGGTATCATCCGGCAGAGCGCGGGTAAGTGTACCGATTACATCATCGGCCTCATAGCCAGGCAGCTTAATGATGGGGATGCTGCATGCCGTCAAGAGCTCTTTGATTAAAGGCAACTGAGCCTGGAGATCCTCAGGCATGGGCGGCCGGTTGGCTTTGTATTGGGGATAGAGCTTGTGGCGGAAGGTAGGTTCATGGTGATCAAATACTGCCACTAAGTATTTTGGCTGCATTTGGTTGATCAGCGAGGAAAGGGTGTTGTAAAAACCAAGTACGGCATTAATTGCTGTGCCGTCTATGTTGCGAATTGAGTTGGGCAGACCGAAATAAGCGCGATATACCAGAGCAAATCCATCGATTATTATACAGCATTCATTCATTCTTAAACTCCTTTAAGCAATACATTATCGTCATTATAACATAAACAACAAGCTAAGACTAGTTCAGCAACTTCCGTGAACAGCGGAGAGAGTGAATAAAGCAAGTAAGGAGAGACGGGCATGGGTTATTTAATAGGTTTAGATATTGGCACATCGCAGGTTAAAGCACTGCTGATTACCGTCGATGGCGAGATTGTTGGTTCTGCATCACAGGAATATCCCCTGTATTCGCCTCGACCCGGATGGACAGAGCAGGAGCCAGAAGAACTGTGGCAGGGAACAGTTACTGCGTTAAGAAAAGTACTCGATAAATATGATGTTGATTCAACCGAAGTCAAAGGTATCGGTCTATCCGGTCAGATGCACAGTTCTGTATTTCTTGACAGTGAAGGGAATGTGATCCGACCGGCAATTTTATGGAATGACAGCCGCACCACAAAACAGTGCTATGATATTGAAACCATAGTTGGGAAAGAGCAGCTGCTCAAAGAGGCCTGCAATCCGGCGCTGGAAGGGTTTACTGCGCCTAAGGTTCTGTGGCTGAAGGAAAATGAGCCGGAGAATTTCGAAAAAGTGCGCTGGTTGGTGCTGGTTAAGGACTACATCCGCTTCCGCCTGACCGGTGAGTTAAAAATGGAACTGAGCGATGCTGCCGGTACCCTGCTGCTGAATGTTAAGGAGCAGCGGTGGTCGGATGTGATTATGAACAAACTCGGTCTTCCCATGGAGATCCTGCCGGAGCTGGTAGGATCGAGTGAGATTGCGGGTACAATCACACCAGAGGCCGCAGATATAACCGGATTAGCTCCTGGCACTCCGGTAGTCGGCGGCGGCGCTGATAACGCGTGCGGTGCTGTTGGAGCCGGGATAGTGGCAGCCGGGCGTGCTATGATCAGTTTAGGGACAAGCGGTGTGATGCTTGCCCATTTGGATGTGCCCAAGCTCCCTAATGGCGGTACAATTCATATGTTTAACCACGCGGTTAAAGATCGCTTTTATATGATGGGTGTAATTCTTTCTGCCGGTTTATCATTCGGGTGGTTTAGAAATCATTTTGGGCAGATGGAAACTGCAGTTGCGGGCAGTCTCGGCACAGATCCCTACACACTGCTCAGCACCGAAGCAGAACTCAGTCCACCGGGAAGTAAAGGCCTGATCTTCCTGCCCTATCTAACCGGAGAGCGCACTCCTCACGGCGATGGCAATGCCCGGGGTGGTTTCTTTGGTTTGAGCGCTTCTCATGGGCGGCGCGATCTGGTCCGGGCAATTTTAGAGGGAGTTGGCTTTGCTTTTCGCGATTCGCTCTGTCTGCTGCAGCAGGCAGGCTGGACCGGAGACTCCATGAGATGCATCGGGGGCGGTGCTAAGTCCCGCCTGTGGTTAGAGATTTTAGCAAGTATTCTGGGGCTGCAGATGCAGACACTCAATGTGGATGAAGGTCCTGGTGTAGGCGCTGCGCTTCTGGCTGGAGTAGGTGTTGGCGCGTTCAGTGATCCTAAAGAGGCTTCCGAAGCAATCTTAAAGGTGACCAGCACTATCGATCCTAATGAAGAATGGCATGGTATTTATTTAGATGTTTACCAGGTTTACAAGAGTCTCTATCCGGCGTTAAAACCAATGTATGATCAAATGGCAAAGCTCTTTTAGGCAGCTGATCAAGGTGGGTGTCTGGGATTTGGTGTATCGCTTGAAGTATTGGTTAGTTTTAGTTTTGCTTATTTTTACCTGCGGCGCAGTCAGCGCCCGCAACGCAGAGTTTCGGGTTGCGATTAAAACTGATGGATTCACCGAATTAGATCACGACCAGGCTGTGGTCAGCAGTGATGGCGGCCCGATAATCCTGATCGGTTTCGAGCACAACTTTGTCAGTTCCGGTCCGGTTACAATTGTCCCTACCGCTGAAGGTATTTTAGTGGCGGATGATCACGAACAGTTATTAATGGGATCCCCGGTCTGGGTCTACCCTGAGCATAACTGCCGCTTAACATTGGAAAGTATTAAGCGGGGAGATGCTTGGGGTTTTAGTCCCTCTTATCGGGGCTTTCTAGAAATCACCTTAACCGAGTCCCACAAACTGCAGATCATCAATACGGTAACTGTTGAAGACTATCTCTATGGGGTGGTGCCCAGCGAAATGCCGGTTTCATCGCCTTTAGAGGCGCTGAAAGCTCAGGCTGTCGCTTCCCGCACCTATGTTGTCAGGGCGATTATTGAGGCGAGATCAGCGGGGCGCAGTTACCATGTTGATGACAGCGTGTTTGCCCAGGTCTATAACAATCGGCAGGAGGACAGTAGGGCAAAGGAAGCTGTTGATCAGACTTCCGGCATAGTCATGCTTGACAGCAGCGGTCTTTTGGTGCGTTCCTATTTCCATTCCACTTCCAGTGGTTTTACCGCTGCAGCCCATGAGGTATGGGGAGGAAGCACCCGCTCAAGTTTTCCCGGAACCCCGATTTCCTATCTGCTCTCCCGTTCTGTTTTGACTTCGGATCTCGTAGTAGATTGGAGCGACGAAGAGCAGGCTTTCGCATTTTTGCGGGATAAAACTATTGATAGCTATGAAAAGCAGTCTCCGTGGTTTCGCTGGCAGGTTAAGTTCACCCGTAAGCAGCTGGAACAAATCATCAATGCCAATCTTGCTGATCGCTATCGGGCTCAGCCTGAATTTGTGCTTACGCAAAACAGCAGCGGAGAGTTTGTATCAGCTCCTATACCGGAGGATGGAATCGGAGAGCTTTTGGATATCAAAGTCAGTGCCCGCGGCAGTGGGGGCAATGCCCTGTCAGTTGACATCGTCAGCACTAATGGCACTTTCCGGGTGAGCAAAGAATTGAATATCCGCAGTTTATTGTGTCCGACTAATCGCTATACTGGCTCAGAGGACATTGTTATTCACAGAATGCATGATCAAATATTGAATTACTCTCTGCTGCCCAGCGCTAATATCGCGTTTGAGATTAACCGGAATAATAATGAAATTGCGGAGGTAATAGTTTACGGCGGCGGCATCGGTCACGGTGTCGGTATGAGCCAATGGGGAGCAAGAGGGATGGCTGAAGCTGGTTACAGCTATGAGGATATTTTACAGGCATTTTATCAGGATATTACCCTCATCGATATTTACACCGTATCAGATTGGCACAGTCTGGTTTTTGAAGTTGAGAATAGGTGAAAAGTAAATAAATATAGCGAAGTTGTAAATTTATTTTGACTTATAATGCATAATATGATATTTTATAATTAGAGACTCATTTATTCCGGAAACGTTTACGGACTTATTGAGGGCAGTTATAATTGCACAAATATTGGACAATAATAAGTACTGGAGCGTTGAGTTTGAGGCCAATATTTGAGAAGGAGTGAAAACTGTGGGATATGAAGATTCTTTAAGGCAGGCCCGGGAACTGTTAATCTCGGAGATTAACCATCTTAAAGATGAATTAGCGAAAAAAGAGCAGCATCTGCGCAAACTTGATTCGTTTCTTAGAGAACCATACACGAGCGGCCGCAACGGAACTTCACTGACCAAGTCAGTAGTGGAAATAGTTTACAGATTGGTGAAAGCTGAGAACGAGCCAATTACTGCTAAGGCCGTGGTTAAGGAGTTCTTTAAGCACCGCCAGGATGTCAATGAGTCGACAATCCGCTCCACACTGTATCAAGTTAGCCGCAAGCAGAAGCCCACAGAGATTGAAGTGGAAGGATCCGTAATTGCGGTTGAGATTATTAAGGATGGACCGACCTATGATGTGGCGGTGGTCAGCGAAGCCGAACCAAGTTTCAAGGAAGCTCATGCCTAAATATAGTACTGCTGAGCCTGATCCTCTCCAAAGGATTGGGCTTTTTATTATATAAAACCAAGGCAGGATTTTCCCATTATTGTATTGAAGTTTAAATGCATGAAAAATATGGGGGAGAAGTTATGCGCAAAATCCTGATTGGATCTATCACAGCAATACTCGCAGCTATTTGGATTTTGAACGTATTAGGTGTTATTGACTTTGGCCTGATTTATGTCATATCGCGACTCTGGTTTGTAATTCCAATGTGGTATGGGTTCAAGCTGCTCAGGCAGGAAGAGAGAAGCATGAAGATCTCGGGATTTGTGCTGATGGTCTTTTCCGGATTCATGCTGGCGTTAAACCTAATTGAGCTGTTTACCAAGGGCCAAGAGTCCATTTATTATTTAATGATCATGGGCATTGTAGTTTTTTGGCCGGTGATTATTTTTATCTTTTTGATTGCCGTCATTATCAGCCTTTTTGAGCGAGGGGAGACTGTATACAAAGCTTACCTCTTGCCCAAGACTGTTGTATGCCCCAAAGAAGAACTGCTGGATACATCGCTGATCGCGGTGTTCGGCAAGCTGACTTTTGTGATGAGCGAGGAATCGATTACGCATCGGGCGGTGCGCTTAGACGTACTTTCACTTTTTGGCAAAGTTGAAATCATAGTCCCAGAAGATGTAGGAGTGTTAGCTGAAGTTAAAACGCGTTTTTCATCGACGAGATTATTTGGTGAGCGAAACCGCAAAATATTAGGTGGAGAAACTCTTCAAAGCCCAGCTGCAAATGAAGCCAATCCGCGCCTGCTGCTGGTAACCCGTTCGTGGTTTAGCAGTGTAAATGTACGCAGTGAGTGAATCAGAGGGAGTTGATCGAGTGCTAAATTTCAGCTTTTATATGCCTACGGAGATTATTCAGGGTCAGGAAGTGGTTGCGCGCTGTGGAGATAGATTTAAGAAGTTCGGCAGTAAAGCGCTCTTGGTTACCGGAAAACACTCAGCAAAGGCCAGCGGTGCCTTCGGGGACGTAACAGCGGTTCTGGACAAGTATGGGATTGCTTATCAGGTTTTTGATGATGTGGAAAACAATCCATCCACCGTTAACGTTGTTCAAGGAGCTAAAGCTGCCCGCAAGTTTAAACCGGACTTCATCGTTGGAATCGGCGGGGGATCAGCTTTGGATGCTGCGAAGGCTATTGCAGTATTAGCGGTCAACAGCTTTACACCAGAGCATCTTTACAGCGGCGATTACCCTAATCAGCCACTGCCGATCATTGCTGTTCCCACAACAGCCGGCACAGGCAGCGAGGTAACCCAGTATTCGGTGCTGACACTTCCGGACAAACAGACCAAAGCTGGATTTGGTGATCGGAGCATCTTTCCAAAGATTGCTTTCTTAGATCACCGCTATACTGAGTCTTTGGAACTTGATATCACCCGCAACACAGCGGTTGATGCCCTGTCTCATCTAATCGAGGCATATTTATCGCGGAGGGCTTCCGGCAGCAGTGACATGCTGGTGAAAACTGGCTTGCGTTTATGGGGGCGAGCCCTGCCAGATTTGAAGTCGGCTGCTTTCTCTACTGGAATGCGGGAAAGCCTGCTGACAGCATCGGCTCTTGGCGGCATGGCGATTGCCCATACCGGTACAACGGTAGTCCACGCCTTGGGATATCCTCTTACGTATTTCCATGGGATACCCCACGGTAAAGCCAATGGCTTGCTGATGGCTGAATATCTCCGCTATAACCTGCAGTACGCCAAGTCACGAGTAGAGAGAATCCTGCAGCTTTTAAACTTAAGGGATATTGGTGAGTTTGCAGAATTGATGCAGACACTGCTGCCTACAGATCTGCGCCTGACTCCGGAGCAGATCAACGAGTATGGCATAGCAGCAAGCAGAACCAAGAATGCCACACACTCCCTTGGAGAAGTAAATTCTCAGGTGTGCATTGACATATTAAACAACAGTTTGGGATGAGAAAGATTTCTCATCCTCTTTTTATAAATTTTTTCCAGAAACATAAACTTTTTCCAAGGTCACTGGATATTAAGAGTAGAGAGGGTGTTGAGCGGTCAATAAATATCTCTCTCCAGCGAAACATAACTATAGAAGAAAGTGGGTGATCCAATGAAAAAAAGTTCAATTGTGATGATAGGTATATTAACAGCAGCTGTGCTTTTAACAGGCTGCCAGTTTATTTTCTCTGTTGAAGTTCGCTATGGGATCATTGAAGGCTGGGTATACGAATCAACAGCGCGTCCTGAGGACATTATTGTAATGCCTTCTAATGAAACACCACGGGGATATCGGCGCTTGCCTGATGCTATCGTGGAAGTTAGGGATTATTACGACAGCGGTTTAATAGTGCAGACCAAAGCCGACAGCAGCGGCAGAATCTATATTCCCCAGTTAACTACCGGCAAAAAGCTGCTGATAATCCAACATCCGTATTATTCTGGCATCCGAGTTGAGATTCCAGTTTATGTTTGGCGGGATACAGTTAGAGTAACTTCTGAGCCAACGGTGCACTATGTGATTGTAGGCATTGATGAGTATCCGAAGATGAAAGCTGAGAATCTCAAGGTTTCGGAAAAAGATGCGAAAAACATCAAGACAGTGCTCGTAGACGGCAACAGGATGAAAGGTTATGCTGATATTTTGACTAACAGGCAGGCTACCAAGAGTAATATTAAACGGGCCATCGAAAATGCAGCCCGTTCAGCCAAACCCGGTGATTCGCTAGTCTTTTATTTCTCGGGATATGCTGATCGGGAGATTTACGCCGGAGGAGAAGCTCGTCCTCTCGACCACATCGTTCCCTATGATGGTCAAGACTACGGAACAGCTGAGCAGATTAGAAATTCCATGATTACCGACGGTGAACTGAGAGATTGGCTGAGCAAGTTCCCCAATAAGAATGTTACGGTGATCCTTGATGTGGCTTATGCGAAGACCTTCTTCGATGGTAAAATCCGCAGCCAAAGCCTAGGAGCAATAATGCCGATGGCTCTGCAGGGCACAGGCTATACAGTGCTCGGGGCAGCTTCCGATGGCGAAAGAACTAATGTCAGCCAAGATAAGGGAAGTTTATTTACCACCATGCTGATTGACGGTATCAAGTCTATTGGAGACGATAAAATAACTGCTTGGACCTTGTTTAACTACGCTGAGAATGCGATGAGGCAGTTCCCGCAGAACCCCCAGTTTGAAGGTCCGAAGCATACTGTGATTTACATCCGCAACTCTTATTACTGGTAGGAGGGAAAATGATGAAACTGAGATTAGTGCCTTTGGTACTGCTTTTACTGCTTGTGACCGCATTTCCCGCTGCAGCTCTGGACAGTCGTGATCTGCAGAATTATAACACCACTCCCATGGCAGTTGCCTGGAGAAATGGCGATATTATCTATGTAGCTGTGGTGAATGAGTACAGTAACCGCGACACGTATCGCCTGGAGGTATATGATGTTCAGCGGCGCAGCTCACTGGCTAAGCGGGAAGTGCTTGTTCCTGGCAAATCTATTCTAATCGAATCTTTCGATGTCCGCGATTTCAAAGGAGCTAGGTTCCCCATTGAGGAGATTACTATTTACCGGGGCTACTATGGCCGGGCAATTAAAATCCAGGATAGTGAGCTCTTTAATGTCAAGGATTACCTAGTGCCCGCGAACACTTCGATTGCGATTGAAGTTGAGCTCGACAGCATTCGTGGTTCTAACAAAATCGGCCGAATTATGGTTGATGATGATTTCACTCTCTTAAACGAACGCCTCTATGGCAGAATTACCGTGAATTATGAGCCGGGAATCGCTTACTACCACTCTAATGTGATTGAATATCAGCCGCCAAAGCTGATCCTAACAATGCGGACACCTTACGTCCGTGATGTAGATCTGCTTAACTTCAGCATCCGGCATCGCCCAGACGGAGTTTGGCGCGATGAGGTGATTGTTGGTCCGGCATTAATCGTTTACAGCCGCGATTACCGCGTTCTTGACAATACCGGAACGTATACCCGCACCTCCGATTCAACTGACCTCCCCGGAGATTGGGTTGTAAGATAGTAACTTATTCCTGAAGCAATTTGTTCACCAGTAACATAAGTTGTGAATGAAGGATAGTCATGTAGTAGGGTACGAGGGAGGTATCTGAATGGGCAAGAGACGCTT